>JAKOVF010000268.1 GCA_029782225.1 Chloroflexota bacterium
GCCGCAAGGATGCGCTTATCTACGCGCACGCTCACGCTCAGATTGCCTTCCAGGTCAATGGTGGGGGTGAAAATGGCGATGCCGGTATGGACGGGACGCCCCTCGCGGAGCAGGCCTGCAAGTGTTTCCACTTCACTTTCCTGCACGTTCTTGACCACACCCGTCGAGAGCGTGGTGCGCTGGGTGATCAATTCCATAAAACGACTGGTGTCTGCGGCCTCCATCAGATCGATCTTGGGGCCATACGCTGAAAATGCTTGAATGAGTTTTGCCAAGGTAATCTTCCTTCTTCATTGAGGTTTCCGCAGGATGGCGCCTGCAGAAACGGGGGTTATGGTGGAATAGACGGCTGGGATGTCGAAAAGCTCACTGAGGAAATCGAAATCCTCACTGAGGAATCCAAAATCCTCACCGAGGAATTTAAAATCCTCACTGAGGAATTTAAAATCCTCACTGAGGAAATCAAAATCCTCACTGAGGAATCCTCAGAACCTGCGCTTCGACTCCTGTAGCGACAAGTGGGGGTAGGTGAATCGTGAATTGGCTGCGATGGTATCCTCCTGGTTTGTTTGTAACGGCCTGGGAACTCCCTGCCTTGTATCGGTGGAAAATTTTACAGGCAAACCGCAGAAAATTGGTTTTCAGGATTGTTAGGAGGATTTACATTTCTGAAAAGCCCCCGGAACCACACCCGCTCCGCGGATATGCCCGGGTGCACGTGGCCCAGTAGGCCAGCACCATGATTCAATCTTTGGTAAGCACAAACCATGTCACATCGTCATGCTGCGGCGCGCCGTCCGTAAAGGCGTTGAGATCTGCCTCAAGGTGAGCGAGGAGCTCGCTCGCCTCGGCGGGTGCGGCATTAAGAGCAGCAGTCAGATGATCCGTCCCATACATTTCGTTGCTTTGCAGATTATGGGCTTCGGTCACACCGTCCGTATACAACACCACTGCGTCACCCGGTGCGAGCGTGATCGTCCTCTTGCTCATCTGTAGTTCATCGAACACTCCCAATGCATGACCCGTTTTTGTTAATGACTCGATGGCGCCGGATGCGCGCCGCACCATCGGTGGATTGTGCCCGGCATTTGCATACTGGAGCGTCTGATTCTTAAGGTCTAAAACGCTCAAAAATACCGTTGCGAACATCCCCGAGGACTGCCACTGTCGGAGGATCGTCTGGTTGACCTCCAGCAACACGGCCGCAGGACTACGATGTCGGGACGCTCCAGAGAGAATGAGACTGTCTATCATTGCCATATGTAAGGCGGCAGCCGTGCCCTTATCCGCGACATCGCCGATCACCAGCCCCCAGCGGCCCTCACCCAGTGGAAAGATCTTGTAAAGATCCCCGGCGACCTGGCGCGCCGGATGCCAGGCGCCCGCCAGACAAAAGCCGGGGATATCCGGCATTTCACGCGGCATGAGATCCGCCTGGACTTCGCGAGCGACCATTAGCTCATTTTCGAGGAGGATACGCCGCGCCTCTGCAATCTCGTAGAAATGAGCGCGCTCGATCGCAACCACGAGCTGCGCGCCGACCGCCGAGAGAAAGTGCAGGTCCGCCGGGGTCAGAAACTGCCATTCCGTGGCGGCGGCATTGATGAGACCAAGCGGCCTTCCCTGTGAGATCAGGGGCACGCTGGCGTGAAAACGTAAACCCTGGTTATCGCCTGTGACACCCATGGAATCCCGCAGGCGTGTGCATTCAACGATGTTGACGGCACGCGTCAGGCGGCCTTCGAGCAGCAGATGCTGGCAGTGGCAGGCGGGCGGCTGGCGGAGAAACAGGCGATCATCCTGCTCGAGGCCGGGGGGTAAGCCGCAGGCGGCAGCCAGCGCGAAACCGTGCGGCGGTGAATCCTGTGCAGGAACGACGCGCAGGTGTGATTGCGTGAGCATGGACACCCACCCGGTCTGCAAATTCATTACTTTGAGCAGGGTTCTCAGTGTGTTGTCCAGAGCGCTCTGGATATCTACGGAGCTGTTGAGCTGTTCTGAGATTTGACTCAGGGCAAACAGCCTGTCCACCTCGCGCTTGCGCATGTCGCCTGGCAGCGTCTGCTGTCGGGGGTGAATCTGTGTGCCTGTGAGGAAGGGGTGCTCAAAGTCGTAGTCATCAAAGGGGTTTTGAGCGATGACCTCCTGGGTTTGCGCCCAGCGGTAAAACAGTTTGAGCGCGGCGATTTGTTCTTCGAGCGCCTCCCAGTCTGCACCGTTCATACGCAGATAGAGCAGGTAGGTCCGCAGGTCTACATCGTCCTCAGCACTGGGGATGAAATCCACGGTGCGATGATGCGACTGCCATTCGAAGTAGTCGCCGATGGCAGATGTCGCCGCAGCGGATGGAAGCCCGGATGAGACAAAAGATTTCAAAAGGTCCATAGTAATCCCTCCAGTAAACGCCGACTTGATCGGAACATCCGGACGCCAGTTCTGTTCTCATGACGTTTGTGTGTAGTGTACACACAGAATTCAGGGCAGAAAATGCTGGTAAACCGCACATTGCGAAGCGTCCCGTACGGCTGCCAACGTTGACTAAAAAAAACACTGCCTAATAACTCACAACTGGCGCCTTCCTGAGCCATTTTTTCCCGATGAGTTCCTTCAACACAAAACCCGCCTCATCGGCGCGCGAAATTTGAGTACGAGAGTCTTTCCCTATATAGGCAACGCGATATTTACCAGTACATCGCCTTGAAACAAAGTCAAGTTTGGATGTTGGATGGCAATTTTGGATGGAGTGCGTAAGAACGCAGTGATAATATGCCCTGCTTCAAGCGCCTGTTCCACAACTTTTATCCCCATGCGCCCGGAGACACCAAAAACAACAATTCTCATTTTTTTCCTTATAGTTTTCGATGTCGCTCTGAACTCAGCACAGGGTGACATCGAAAAGGCATGACCGGCCGTGGACTTGTGCACCAGGTTGGGCGCATCCGACCATTACGTCGGCCTCAAGCGGCTGATGTGAATTCGCTCGTGCATTATCAACTCTGCCCCACTGACTGCCGCCTGCATTAGTTCATCCGTCCGAGCGGCTAGCGCCTCGGCATCTCGAACTGCCTCGTCTGCGGTCGGCGCATCTCTCGCGAATTTCTCGATGCCTTCTTTCAGATCCGTGAGCAATTCCGCTGCAGAGTCGTAATAGGTGAATGAATCAAAAATGTCTTCCCGTTCGACGGCAAACAGGCCGCGCTGTACTATTTCGGTCAGTGCGTTATCCGCCTGTTGATAGTCCATACGCCACTGGCGAACCGACCAATAGCCTGTCAGATCGGTTTTTCCGCCTTGATGTATCTCGACGGGCAAAGCCTCAGCCACAGGGTGCATATCGATCAGCATACCAGTAGGTTTCAACAGGCGGCAAATCTCTTCAAGGGCATGAACCATGCCCTCATATTCCATTCAGCACAAGGACTGGGACAAAATCACAATATCGAAGGCCGACGGTGCGTTGGCGGCGGCGAAGTCTACGAAACCGATGTCCAGAAATTCGATACGGTCTCGTAACTGGGTCGGTAATCGTTTCCTTGCCACTGCAATCTGCTTGGCGACCGGGTCGATGGCCGTGACATGCGCAGCCTTGTCTGCATAGCGCCAGGTCACTCGGCCATCGCCGCATCCGATCTCCAGCACGTGCTGTCCGTTAAGATTTACTATATCGAGCAAAGCGTGAGTCTCGTTATTCTCTGGGTCTACTCTGATTGCCATATGGAATGCTCCAGCGATAGGATTACTGGTCTGCCACCACCACCCGGCCGCGCCTTTCACGCTTGGCGTGATAGAGCGCCGTGTCCACGGATCTCAGGAGAGTCGCACTCGTCGTGCCATTATCAGGGAAGATCGCGACGCCCAGGGAGAGCGTGATCTTTGCAAGGGTTTTCCCCTCGAACTGGATCTGGAGCTGTCTGGCATATTCGCAGATCAGTTCGGCACGCTCGAACGTCACCTCCCGCGAGGCATCGGGCAGGACAATGATGAATTCATCGCCGCCATAACGGCAGGCAATATCCTCTCCGCGGACATGCTTGAGCAGCAGGCTGCCCAATTCACGCAGGATTGCATCGCCAGCAGCATGGCCGTAGGTGTCGTTAAATGGCTTGAAATGATCCACGTCCAGCATAATGACACCCAGGGGAAGGCGTTTACGGGCCGCCCGCAGAAGTTCGCGTTCCAGGGTCTCTTCCATGTAGCGCCGGTTGAATACACCGGTCAGGTGGTCCCTCACGGATTGCTCGCGCAGGAGCGCCTCGCTCTTGAGCAGGGCATCCTGGGCCTGTTTGCGCTCCGTGATATCGCGAATATTGCACTGGATGACTTTTTCGCCGCCCACCAGATAGACGTTGCTGACAAATTCCACATCCACCAGCCGGCCGCCTTTCGCCCGGAGCGGCAGTCCGTCATAGCGAATGTACTCATTCTTCTGCAGGGCCTGGAAGGCCGCGTGGCTGGCTTCAATATCCTTGAACGCGCCGACCTCCCAGAGCCTCTTCTGCATAAACTCTTCGCGCGAATATCCCAGCATCTTGATCAGGAAAGGGTTGACGTCTGTGATCATTCCCGTTTCGGCATCCAGGATCAAGATCCCATCCTGGGCGGCTTCGAACAGGCGGCGGTAGCGAAGCTCTGAAGTTCTTATTTTTCGGGCATCATCCATCTCCACTTTCCTTGCTGGCATCATCAAAGGGCCAGGATGCTGTGTGCCAATCAGTCACTGATGTAAGAAACGTCCCGCGGGCTGGCGTTGCAGAAACCTGCGGGACGTTAAGGGTGCGATACCAATAAGGCACAAAATGCAAATGTACCGATAAAACTCTCCTCACTCATATTCTATGAAGAATGATTCCCAACCACATCCATCTGCCGGGGGAAATTTGCCTCCGCCACTTGGGGGAGGCCCTGTCATCCGTCCACACTCGGATCAGGCTCCCTGCCCAGGCTCCGCTTAGAGCAGGTTTTGTGCGGAGGACGAGGATTCGCCCGGCAGTGTAAAGAAAAAGAGACTGCCCTGCCCAACCTCGCTTTCGACCCCCACCTGACCACCGAGCTTCTCGACGATGTTGTGCACGATCCATAGGCCCAGGCCGTGCCTGGGGCCACTGAGGCGGTTGATCTGGTCGAATGGGGTGAACAGGCGCTGATGGGCGACCGGCGGGATGCCCGGGCCGTTGTCCCGCGTCCAGAAGCGCAGCATACCGTCCGACCAGGAGGAGGCGCCCAGTTCCACACGCGGCGGCTGGCCTCCGTACTTGATGGCATTGCTGACATAGTTGGCCCACACCTCTTCGATCCAGGGCCCATACCCGATGGCCTGCGGCCACGCCTCGGGGAGGATGATCTGAGCCTGATGTTCCTTGATTGCGTAGCTCAATCGATCCTTGACCCTGGCGACCACCCGGTCCATCTGCACAGCTTCCAGTGGCGCTTCCACCTTGCTCACCTCGGCGAAGAGCAACAAGTTCTCGATAATTTCTTTCATTTCGTAGGCGGTGGACTTTATTTGCAGCAGGTAGTCCTCGAGTTCCTCGCGTTCCAGGTCGGGGCGCCCTCCGACCAGGTCCGCCACCAAAATCAGGACGGTTAATGAGTCCTGAAGGTCGTGCGCGACCACGTGGGGGTATTCTTTCAGATCCTTGTTCTGCGCTTCCAGAACGGTCACCTGCTGGCGCAACCGGTCCTTCGAGCGGTGAAGCTCATCGAAAACGTTCCGTATCAGGCCCTCGAGAGGCTCCGGGGCTTCAGGTACATCTGGCAGGGTCACGCCGGGCTTTTGGTGTAGGAATTCCAGAAGCGAGACGCGTTGTTCGTAGGATGTCACGGCGGTTGTCCTTTGTAGAGAGCGTATGATACTGGGAGGTTTCAGTATATTCATCTTAGAACATTTATGCCCCGGCTGCATCCATCAGCCGGGGCATATTTATCTCCGCCACTTGGGGGAGATTGAAGCGGGGATCACTCAACGATGCGCTTACGCAGTGCCAGGGTTACGGCTTCCGTACGGCTGGCGACACCCAATTTGGACAGGATGTTACTGACGTGGGATTTGATCGTGGATGAACTGACGCTGAGTCTGCCGGCGATCTGCGTGTTGTTCAGGCCCTCGACCATCAACGCCAGGACTTCACGCTCGCGCTCTGTCAGGTCGAGGCCGGGGGCTGGCGGTTGATTGGTAGTTTCGACCAGGGCCTGTGCAGCCTCCGGTGAGAGCGTGGCGCGGCCAGCGTGTGCCGCACGGATGGCCCGCACCAGGTCGTCTGCCAGGACATCCTTGAGCAGATAGCCAATTGCTCCGGCCTCCAGCGCGTTCTTGATCAGTTCACCTTCCTTGAAGCTGGTCAGCACAATGACCTGTACTTCTGGAAACTTCTGGCGGATGGCGCGTGTTGCGGCTGCTCCGTCCATGTCCGGCATGACCATATCCATCAGCACCACATGCGGCTGGAGCGCGCCGCAGAGTTGAATGGCCGCTGTCCCGCTTTCGGCTTCTCCCACCAGTTGCAGATCATCAAAGACCTTCAGGAAAGTGGCCAGCCCCCGACGAACCATCGCGTGATCGTCAACCAGCATGACACGAATGGGTTCAGAAGGAGAGATCGTCATAAGGCCTCCTTTTTTCCGGCTGCGGTCCAGCGGAGCTTGAGCTCGGTGCCGTGACCGGGCTGGCTCGTGATGGATAACAGTGCACCCACTGCTTCCGCCCGCTCGCGCATCATGCTCAGGCCATAGTGACCCGGCGCCATTGGCTCCGAAATGTCAAAACCGCGGCCGTCATCACGAATGCGCAGTTCCAGCCTGCGGAGATCATGCTGCACATCCATTTCCACCTGTCTGGCTTTCGCATGTTTGGCGATGTTGTTCAGCGCCTCCTGGCAAACGCGGTAGACCCCCACCTGGACCTCGGCAGGCAGGGTGCCCTCACCGGTCACTGTCATCTTCACCGGGATGTTTGTTCTTCCAGTGAAGGCATTGCCTAATAATCGCAGCAGGTCGCCGAGGTCGGTATCGATCAGGGTGGATGGCCGCAATTCGGCCAGCAAAGCGCGCATTTCTGCCATTGCGCCTCGGGTCAACCTGCGCAAATCCTCCAGGGATCGCCGCCCCTCATCCTGATCCCGGTCCCACAGGCGCGGCAGGACTTCAGCAATCAGGCCGGCGGAGAAGAGGGACTGGTTGATCGCATCGTGCAGATCGCGCGCCAGACGCTGCCTTTCTTCCAATACAGCCAGCGCCTGGGCGTGTCCGTAGAGTTCCGCATTGATCATGGTGATGGCGGCCTGGTTGCCCACACTCAGAGCCAGGTCGGCATGATGGGGTGTGAAGTAATTCCGCTTTTCATGTGCGATACCCACGCCGCCGATAATGCGGCTTTTCACTGCCAGCGGCACCCACATCCATGAATGAATCCCTTTGAGCAGCACAGCCGCCCCATCTTCCAGGAGCGAACGCACGAATTGCGCCTGTGGGCTGTCACTCCACACGTCGGCAATGCGAATGGGGCGGTGTCCGTTGAACAGCGCGGTCAGGTTTTCAGGCGTGCCTAGGGGAATACGGATCGGCGCGGCTTCTTCCAATTCTCCTGTCCCGCGCATCGCCAGAGTGACCAGCGTAGAGCCATCCAGCGCAAAAAGCCCGCTGTGTGTGTACTCGATGATCTCGTGCAACTGGTCGAGGATCAAACCCGGCTGAAACTCCAGCGTGGATGCAAGAGTATGGGAGATGGCCAGCAGGGTTGCCTGTTCGCGCATCTGGGCTTTTATCTGCCCGCTCAAAGTTTTTTCGGTCTGGATGCGCTGACTGACATCGCGGATGACGCTCAGCAGGCACGGCCGGCCCCGATAATTGATCGCCGACCTGCGTACTTCGACGTGAAACGGTGAGCCATCCTTGCGCAGATGGACGACAAGCGATTCGAACGCGCCACCCGCTTCAACCGTCCGGACGTGCTCCATAAACGAGTCATGGCTTTCAGGAAGCATGAAGACCTTCGGGTCCAGTCCTATGAATTCCTGGCGGGTGTAGCCGTGCATCTTACACGCGGCAGGGTTGGCTTCGATCACGCGGTCCATTTCTATATCATAGATCACCAGCCCGTCGCTCGCCGCTTCAAAGATATGGCGGTACTCTTCTTCCGAAGTTATCTGGCTGTCAGGGGCCTTACTCATAAACCTTACCTTTTGCTGTATTCAATGGCTTGAAATCGTATAGACAGGAAACACGCTTATTTATACACCATAACGGTGATAGAACCAGGTCTTCACCACTTGTGTCAGCAGCACATAGCAAATCAACAGCCCCGCCAGTATCAGCCAGTAAAGCGAAGGCAGGGCCACAAATCCAAGCGTGTTTGCCAGTGGGGAAACGGTCAGCCATGCACCGACTGTGACAATGATGACGGAGGTGAAGATCAGCGGCCAACTGGCGCGGCTCTGGATGAACGGGATTTTGTGGGTGCGGATGACATGGATGATCAACGTCTGCGTAAAGAGAGACTCCACGAACCAACCTGTGTGGAAGAGCGCGGGGTTGTTCCAGGCATTGAACACAAAGATCATGATGAAGAAGGTGGCGTAATCGAAGATGGAACTGATCGGGCCGATGAACAGAATGAAGCGCTGGATCTCTCCGATCGTCCATTTGCGCGGCCTGGTCAACCAGTCGCTATCCACCTGGTCGCTGGGGATGGTGGTCTGCGAGAAGTCATAGAGCAGATTGTTGCTCAATACCTGGATCGGCAGCATGGGCAGGAAAGGCAGAAACGCGCTGGCACCCACCACACTGAACATGTTGCCGAAGTTGGAACTGGCCGCCATCTTGATGTATTTGATGATGTTGCCAAACACACGGCGGCCTTCCAGCACGCCCTGCTCCAAAACGAGCAGACTGTTTTCCAGAAGAATAACATCGGATGACTCTTTGGCGATGTCCACGGCAGTATCCACCGAGATACCAACATCGGCCGCCTTGAGGGCCGGGGCGTCGTTGATGCCATCGCCCATGAAAGCGACCACATGCTGCTTGCTCTGCAGGGCGTGGATGATCTGTTCCTTTTGAGACGGGGCCAGCTTGGCGAAAATGCTGGTCCGGCTGGCGGCTTCAGCCAACTCGGGCTCGCTCATCGTCTCGATTTGCGAGCCGAGCAGGATTCTATCCACTGGCATGCCCACCTGTTTGCAGATGTAAGCTGTGACGATTTCATTATCGCCGGTCAGGATTTTGACATCCACGTTCAGCACCCCCAGCCGCTGCAAGGCTTCCATCGCCGACTCCTTGGGAGGGTCGAGAAAAGCCATATATCCCAGCAGCGTCAGGTCTGATTCATCCTGAACCGTGTAATGAGGCTCATCGTTATCACCCGGGAATATTCGATACGCAACGGCAATGACGCGAAAACCTTCCTCGTTCAATTCCTTCACGCGCCGCTTGCGGTGTTCATCGTGCTCTTCCGTCACTTCCAGGACTTCGCCCTTGATTTCCACATGCTTCGACAGGCGCATGATCTCTTCGACTGCACCTTTGCAGATCAGGATCTGCTGATTCTGATCGTTTTCCAAAATGACCGACATGCGGCGGCGCTGAAAGTCGAAAGGCAGTTCATCGATCTTGCGGAACTTTTCGTCCACCTGGAGCGCCTCGTTCAGGTCGCCGTGATTCAGGATGGCCTCATCCATCAGGTTCTTCAAGCCGGTCTGATAATAACTGTTCATGTACCCGTAATGCAGCACACGCTGACTCGCATTACCGCGCACATCCAGATGCTTTTCAAGGACGATCTTGCCTTGCGTCAGCGTCCCCGTTTTATCGGTGCAGAGCATGTCCGCTGCGCCAAAGTTCTGGATGGCGTTCAGGCGCTTGACGATCACCTGCTTGCGCGCCATCACGATCGCGCCATTGGAGAGATTGACGGTCACGATCATCGGCAGCATCTCCGGTGTCAACCCGACCGCCACTGCCATTGCAAACAGGAAGGCCTCCAGCCAGTTATGTTTGCTTAATCCGTTGATCAGGAAAACGGCAGGCACCATCACAGCGATAAAGCGGATCATCAGCCAGGTGAATTTATTGATGCCCCTGTCAAAGCTGGTGAGCGCACGCTGTCCGACGATGCTGGCGGCCAGCGAGCCAAAATAAGTCTTATCACCGGTGTGGACGACGACCGCCGAAGCGGTTCCGCTTTCGACGCTGGACCCGAGGAAGCCGATGTTTGGCAACTCAAGCGGATTCTGAATCTCGCCGGACGCTGCGGCTGCCTGCTTCTCCACTGGCATCGACTCGCCGGTCAGCGCCGCCTGGTTAATGAACAGATCCTTGGCGCTCATCACACGCACATCGGCCGGCACCATGTCCCCGGCCATCAGGCGAATGATGTCGCCCGGGACCAGCATCTTGAGCGGGACTTCTGCATCCTGACCATCGCGCAGGACGGTGGCGGTGGTGTTGACCATGGCTTTGAGTTTCTCGGCGGCGTTATCCGCGCGCATTTCTTGGTAAAAACGCAGCACAATGCCGAGCAACACCATCACAAAAATAACGATGGTTGCACGCAGATCGCCGGTGAGATAGGAGAGGATGCCCAGCCCGGTCAGCAGGATAACCAGTGGATTCTTGATATTATCCAGCAAACGCATCAGCGGCGATCGATGCTTCTCGCGGGCGATCTCATTCGACCCATAGAGTTTGACGCGCGCCTCGGCCTCTGCCGTACCCAGGCCGCCTGGCCGTGTATCCAGCTCCTTCAAAACGGCATCAGATTCTTTACGCGCCAACTCCAACAAATGATGGGAAACGTTTGTCTTTTTATCGTCAGCGAGATCTTTCCCCCTTTTGGACACGAGCCGGTTGTAAGTATCTTGACTCATAAAACTCTATCTTTTGCTGAGTTCATTGGCCTGGAGACGGTGGATCTCGGCCAGGACATCTTCCGGCTTCGTTTCCATCTCAAGGTCTGCCAGTTCACTGTTCGCATGATCCACGATATTCAGCTTCTCCTGAATGGCGTCCAGCATCTGCAATACCCGTGTCAATTCGTGTTCGGTCAGCAGTCCAATATGGAGGTCGAGGTCGGCGCGGCGCTCCGTCTCTTCACCCAGGCGGTTCTGGCTGATGAGCACAAATGTTGAAAGAAAAATCGCCTCCAGGGATACCACCATCGTCAGGAGTCCGTAGGGGAATGGGTCAAAGGGACGCACGCCGAAACGTCCGGTGTTCAGCAGGATCCATAGCGCAAACCAGACAACATGCACATAAGCGAAGATCATGCGTCCCGAAAAGGAGGTGATGGCATCGGCGATGCGGCCCTGCAGGCTGCGTTCATGCGCAGCCTTTGTGCGCAGGTGGATGATCGTACGAATGTTTCTCTCGATCACCTTGCTCAGGGCGGGGTTGTCTTTCTCTTGATCTTCTTTTTCTGGCTGATGTGGTTGGCTCTGGTTCATAGGATCAACATTCCTTCACTGCGCTTTCAGATAAGCTTCATTTATTATTATATTCATTCTACGGTAACAGACAAATATCATTTCCGTGTTTCGACCTCTGCCATTTCAGGTTGTCCCGTTTTAGACCGAATAGTGTGTTACACTGATACAGGCATTTCATAAACCATATGTTTATCAATCGGGGGTAACGGCGGGTGTCCCGTAGGGAACATCCATTAATACCCAGGCCCATTTGCTTCAAATTAGCTCGATTAGTGGTAAAGGAAAACATTTTGAATAAAAGAGAAACTGTACAAGCCCTCATGGACTCCGTCCAGAAGGGTGACTTCGAGAATGCAAAAACCATGCTCGCAGATGATTTTCAGTTCAGCGGACCCGTCCCGGAGCCGATCAACAGGGATGCCTGGCTCGGAATGAGCGCCAGTTTGAAGAAGGCCTTCCCGGACCTCAACTACCATTTCAATGTCATTGGTGCAGACGGAGATGTGGTGAAAACCACCTCTCAATTAAGCGGCACCCACAGCGGCTCATTCGACCTGACCAATATGAAGATGGGTGTGATCCCTGCCACGAACAAAGCCTTTTCTGCCAGGCTTGAAAAGACAAAAGTAACGGTCAAGGATGACAAGATCACTTCCTGGGCTGTAGAGCCAACTGAAGGCGCCGGGCTGAAGGCGATCCTCGGGCAGCTTGGTGTAACACCGCCTTCGATGTAGTCTTCCGTACGTTCGATCTGCGTTCCATTGAACGCAACAGTTGAGAACTAGATAACTGGATTTGAGTGGTATCACTGCCGCCGACCCCGTTATGGGGTCGGCGGCATTCTATTCCGGTAAGACCGGAGAAAGCAGTGTGTAAAATGGATATAAAACTATATGTAGGAAACCTGGCCAAGTCAACGACGCAGGATGAACTGAATACCCTGTTTACGCAGGCGGGAGCAGTCACGGCTGTTGACCTGATCAAAGACCGTGTCACCGGTGAGTCCAAAGGATTTGCCTTTGTCACGATGGGAGGGCAAAGCGAAGCCGATAAAGCGATCAGCATGTTCAACGCATACTCCTTAAGTGATCGCGAGCTGAAGGTCAACGTAGCCAAACCGAAAGCATAGCTCGGCTGCCGCAGCTTCTGTCAGATGTTTCGAAGCATTGGGAATGCTATATCCAATGCTTCGAAACCGGGTATTTGGACCCATGGAGCGGGCCGGTCACACAGCATGTTCTCACTCGCCGGTAGCACTGATCAGAGAAGCATCAAACATCAATATCATGCTGTACATAGATAATCTGGATATATCTACCACGGAGGAAGAACTACGGAGTCTGTTCATGCAATTTGGAGAGGTGATCGCGGTCAAGATCAACCGGGATCGAGTCAGCGGTGCTTCAAAGGGCTTTGGCTTCATAACAATGAGTGCACAAAGCGAGGCCGATAAAGCGGTTAGCAGGCTCAATTTCCACCCGATAAACGGCCATGAATTAAAGGTGCGCCTCGCATTACCGCGAGCACAGCGCGGCATCACAGGCCCCATCATCAAGCCCTGAAAGTTTAGCAACACTCGTCTTGATGAGAAGTATGCAAAGGTAGCATCAAACAAGAATTAGAGGTTTTCGGATAACCGCCTGTGCAGGCAGTGAAAGAGTTGAATGATCAATCTAAATATGAGTACGCTGATTTACCGGCCTGTCAAGCAGGTCTTTGACTTTGTAAGCACACCGGAAAATGATTTTCAATGGCAGTATGGAACTCTGCAATCGGCCAGACTTTCCGAGGGTGCTGCAAATACAGGAACTTTTTTTCGGAGCATTGGTCATTTGATGGGGCGGAGAGTCGAAAGCACCTTCGAGGTGACAGAATATGAGCCGAACAGTAAATATGGGTTTCGGTCTCTTTCTGGCCCACTGCAATCATATACTTCCTATACCTTCGAGATAACTCAAGGCTGTACACAGATCGGCTTATCCACACAGGTGACTCTGGTCAACTCATTACAGCTCGACGAGGGAGCTCTCGAAAAAAAACTAAAGAAACAGCTTAGGGAGGATCTGGCAATGCTCAAAGATCTTCTCGAAGCAAAGCAAACACTGCCCGCTTCCGAGACAGATCCATCTGCCAGCAGAAGTATGAGTTGAACCTGCCTTTTCCGGGCAATTAATCAGAATATTACAAACAACCGGGGTGTTTGGAAGGAGATCTTAATGGAGAAAGTTACACATTCAATCATCAAGCGCATCGCCTTTATCGGTAATTACCTGCCGCGTCAATGTGGCATCGCTACATTTACCACTGACCTGTGCGAGGCCCTGGCTGATGAATACAAAGGCACAGCCTGCATCGCACTGCCAGTCAACGATACCGAGGAAGGCTACGAGTATCCCGCGCGGGTACGCTTCGAATTGGCCGAGAAGGATATAGAATCCTACCGCCGTGCCGCTGACTTCCTGAATATCAACAACGTGGACATGGTCTCTTTGCAGCACGAATACGGCATCTTTGGAGGAAAGGCAGGCAGCTACATTCTGACGCTCCTGCGCGAGCTGAGGATGCCGGTTGTAACGACGCTGCATACAGTCCTGCGAGACCCGAATCCCGATCAACGCCGCGTGCTCGAAGAAATCGTTTCGCTCTCGGACCGTGTGGTGGTCATGAGCGAACGAGGCGCGGAATTTCTGCAGAGCATTTATCATGTCCCCGCAGAAAAGATCGACCTGGTCCCGCATGGCATTCCAGATGTTCCATTCGTGGATCCCAGCTTCCACAAGGACCTGTTTGGCGTGGAAGGCAAAAGTGTCCTGCTGAGTTTTGGCCTGCTGTCGGCAAACAAAGGAATTGAGAACGTCATCGCCGCGCTGCCCGCCATTCTGGCAAAATATCCGAACGTCGTGTATATGGTGGTTGGAGCGACCCATCCCCACGTCATACAGAACGAAGGCGAGACTTATCGACTGTCCCTTCAGTGGCTGGCTCATGAAAAGGGCGTGGAAGGAAATGTGATCTTCTATAATCGTTTCGTCAGCCTGGAGGAACTCATCCAGTTTATCAGCGCGGCGGACATCTACATCACGCCGTATCTCGATGAGGCCCAGATCACGTCCGGTACGCTGGCTTACACGTTGGGAGCTGGAAAGGCAGTGATCTCCACACCCTACTGGTATGCGGAGGAAATGCTGGCGGAGGAACGCGGCGCACTCGTCCCTTTCAGGGATCCACAAGCGCTGGCGGCGCAGGTTATAGATCTACTTGGCAATGAGTCGAAACGCCATGCCATGCGGAAGCGGGCCTACTTGTTCGGACGGGATATGATCTGGCCACAGGTTGCACGACGTTACATGAAAACATTTGAACGCGCCCGCGCCGAGCACCGCCACTTTGCGGCGGCTGAGTTCGCGGTCAAGCCGCTGGATAAGCGGGTGGGCGAATTGCCTCCGCTCAAACTGGACCATCTGCGTCACCTCACGGACCACACCGGCATACTACAACACGCCATTTTCACGATACCCAATTATCGTGAAGGTTATACAACTGACGATAACGCCCGGGCCCTAATGGTCAGTGTGCTCCTGGAGGAATTGGGAAACAAGGACGCTGTTGACCTGGCGACTCGTTATCTGGCATTCACCTGGTATGCTTTTAATTCGGATACCCGACGCTTTCGCAACTTTATGGATTACCAGCGCAACTGGCTCGAAGACAGCGGCTCAGAAGACAGCCATGGCCGCGCTCTGTGGGCTCTGGGCACTCTACTGGGTCGCTCGAACACGCCTACGCTTCATAATATGGCTGCCCGGATCTTTCAACAGTCACTGCTCCCGATCCTTGAAACGACAAGTCCGCGTGCCTGGGCTTTTGCCCTCATTGGCATTTACGAGTATTTACAGCGTTTTGCCGGAGACCGGCGTGTCAGCCAGGTGCAGGAGGAACTAGCCGGCCGGTTATTGTCCCTTTACAAAGACAACCGAGTGGATGGATGGAACTGGTTTGAGAATAAGCTGACTTACTGCAATGCTGCATTGTCTCATGCCATGTTGTTATGTGGTCAGTCTATCCCAAATCCTGAAATGACTGAAGTAGCCCTGGAGTCGCTCAGCTGGCTTGGAGAATTACAGTACGATGATACAGAGGGGCAGCACTTTGTGCCCATCGGCTCCAATGGCTTTTATTCCCGCGGCGGCGAGCGTGCTCGTTTCGATCAACAGCCTGTGGAAGCGCAGGCGATGGTCTCAGCGTGTCTCGAAGCGAACCGTATCACTGGAGACAAGCGGTGGTACGGGGAAGCGCGGCGCGCCTTCGAATGGTTCCTCGGGCGAAATGACTTGCACCTCCCCCTATACGACCCGACAACCGGCGGTTGTCGCGATGGTTTGCATCCTGATCGGCCCAATGAGAATCAAGGCGCGGAGTCCACCCTCGCCTTCCTCCAGTCACTCCTGGAATTACGACTGGCAGAAAATGTGAATCCACCCAATGAGTCTACCTATCATGAACGATCATCACTCGGATCTATTTCAACGCTACAATCTCAACCCCATTCTGACAGCCGCGAACTGGCCCTATCAGGCAAATAGCGTATTCAACCCCGGCGCGACTCTTCTCGCTGACGGTACCACTTTGTTATTATGTCGCGTGGAGGATCGGCGCGGTCTTTCCCACCTATGTGCTGCGCGCTCCGCAAATGGCATTGATGGCTGGCAGATCGACTCCAGGCCCACTTTTATGGCCGATCCGGAACACTATCCCGATGAATTGTGGGGCCTGGAAGACCCGCGCATTACCTATGTCCCCGAATTGGGGCAGTATGCCATTGCCTATACGGCGTATGCAAGCGGAGGGCCAGGGGTGGCTTTGGCGCTCACACAAGACTTCATCTCCTTCGAGCGTTACGGCGTCATCATGCAACCGGAAGATAAAGATGCGGCACTCCTGCCGCACAGGATTAATGGCCGTTGGGCTCTGATCCATCGCCCGGTTGGGGGAACCAGTGCGCACATGTGGATCTCATATTCAACGGACTTGCGGAACTGGGGTGGACATAAGAAGATCCTGGAAGCGCGCCTCGGCGGTTGGTGGGATGCGAACAAAATTGGCCTCTCTACTCCACCCATTCAAACTTCAGAGGGCTGGCTGGTCATTTATCATGGAGTGAAGCAAAACGGCTCTGGCGTAATCTACCGCCTGGGTCTTGCTCTGTTTGATCTGGATGCCCCGGAGTGCTGTTTGAAACGAGGCGACGAGTGGGTGTTCGCTCCCGAAGAACCTTATGAGAAGCATGGAGATGTGGACAAGGTAGTCTTTCCGTGTGGATGCACGGTTGCACCCGATGGTGACACCTTACGCATCTATTATGGTGCGGCAGACACAAGTATTGCTATGGCCACGGGGAGTGTTCGAGCCATGCTGCGATGGTTACAGGCTAGAGGCTAACGAATGGTAATACGTTAATCTGGGGGAAAGGAACTTATCAGGTTCAAAAACAGCTTGCTGTTTGGTTCCGGCAGCCTCTGATCAGAGAGGCGAGATTTGTTTTGGCGGTTACGCATGCACAGGCACATCTGTAATATAAGTGTTCAGTGTACAAATCAATATTGGGAGGCCAGGCCTTCGCGGCATGCAGCTCCCGGTATTATTATCAGTAGGTCACGAAACGACTGAGAGAAGCCCGGCCGTGTCTTAACTTTGCCACACAGAATATCTGACTCACTCCCCATACTTCAATGCCGGGGAGTTTTTTATTATGGTCCGTAAAACCCGATGAATCCTTGAAGGATGTTTGTCTCTCAAGAAAGGGCAAAAAGACCATTGATGAACAGGAATTAACAGTGATAGTATCACTCGCAGGCATTTGGGATGCCTACAACGATTCGTAGCAGGAGAAGCCCAACAGGATGAACGAAAAACGCAACCCGATCTTCATTGGAGAGATGATCCAACAACAGTCAGAAAGCAAGGTGAGCGGGCAATTCGTCAACTTGCCTGGCAACACATTTTATGAGATCGAAAACTATGACAGCATGAAGCCGTTCTTCATGAACATCGTGAGCAGTACCAATCACTGGCTCTTTATCTCATCGACCGGCGGGCTTTCAGCAGGCAGAGTCAGCGCCGAGCAGTCATTATTCCCCTATTACACCGAAGACAAAATCACCGAGAACTATGAGAACACAGGCAGCAAATCCATTTATCTTGTCACACGCGGCGAGCGGACGAGTCTGTGGGAGCCGTTCTCTGACCGGTATAAAGGCAGCTATCGCATCAAGCGGAATCTCTATAAGAATGTGCCCGGTACCACTCTGCTCTTTGAGGAACAAAACTTCAGCCTTGGGCTTACCTTCCGCTATGCGTGGCGGACCAGCGACCGGTTCGGATTTGTCAAATCCGCGTGGTTGAACAATTCCGCCGATTCGAATTGTCAGGTTGAAGTATTGGATGGGATGCAGAACATCCTCCCTGCGAATATCACTTCTTTGACGCAAAACACTTTCAGTCCGCTTTTGGATGCCTACAAGCGCTCCGAACTGGACCCGGAAACGGGTCTCGCTATCTTTGCCTTGAACTCCACCCTGACCGATCTCGCCGAGCCGAGCGAGTCACTTCTGGGGACGACCGCGATGCAGTTGGGTCTGGACCATGCTGACTACTTAATCTCGTCTGCCCAGTTGGAAGACTTCCGCATGGGAATGGGCATCACCACGGAAACAGAAGTCCGCGGGCAGCGCTGCGCTTATTTTACCCACACCACGCTGGAGTTTTCTGCAGGCGAGGAAAAAGCCTGGCATCTGGTGGCAGATGTCAGTCAGGACAGCGTTGCGATCCTCAACTTGAAGCACAAATTAAACGGGGATCGTTCCCAGCTCTTCAAAGCCATCGAACAAGACATCCGGCTGAACAACTTGAGCATGGAGAAGATCGTCGCCGCCGCGGATGGGCTGCAGCTTTCGAACGATCCGCTTTGTACGGCCCATCATTTTGCAAATGTGATGTTCAACACCATGCGCGGCGGTATCTTCTCGAATGGATATGATATCCAGACAGAGGATTTCATTGACTTTGTAAAAGTGCGCAATCGGGATGTCCTCGCGAACAATGCAGCGTTCTTCTCTGAGCTGCCCGCAGAAATGAACATCCTGAATCTTCACGCCCGCGCAGAAGCCAGTGCACAGGCAGACCTGGTCCGGTTAAGCTACAGCTATCTGCCGCTGTCGTTCAGCCGACGGCACGGCGACCCGAGCCGCCCGTGGAACCGTTTCGCCATCGACATCAAAAAACCCGATGACTCCCTCAAGCTGGGTTATGAAGGCAACTGGCGTGACATTTTCCAGAACTGGGAGGCGCTGGCCTACTCGTACCCGGAATATATTGAAGGCATGATCAGCACCTTCCTGAACGCGACCACCGTCGATGGATATAACCCTTATCGAATTACGCGTGAAGGCATCGACTGGGAAATCCCCGAACCAAACAATCCCTGGGCGAATATTGGCTACTGGAGCGACCATCAGATCATCTATCTCCAAAAGCTGATGGAGATCAGCACAAAGCTGCATCCGGGCAAACTCCAGGCATTCCTGACCCAACCGGTCTTCAGCTATGCCAACGTTCCCTATCGCATTAAATACTATGATGACCTGCTGGCGAACCCGTACAACAGCATTGAGTTTAACTGGGAGCTGGAACACGAGATCGAACAGCGTATGAAGGAACACGGCACAGACGGCAAATTAGTTTTCGCGCGAGATGGGAAGATACTCCACGCCAACCTGACCGAAAAACTGCTCACACTTCTGCTCGCCAAACTCGTGAACTTTGTTCCTGAGGGCGGGATCTGGATGAACACGCAGCGCCCCGAATGGAACGATGCTAACAACGCCCTGGTTGGCAAGGGACTTTCGGTGGTGACGCTGGGTTATCTGCGCCGTTACGTTGTCTTTTGCCGGGAATTGCTTTGTCAGGGCGGGCCAGCAGAAATCGACATCAGCGCCGAGGTCGCCGAGTTCTTCAAGCAGATTAGTGCGGCGCTAGAGCACTTTGAGCCACACTTGTCAGCATCCTTCGATGATAAGCAGCGCCGTGACATTCTGGAAGCTCTCGGGCAGGCCGGGAGTGCCTACCGCTGGAATTTTTACACCCGGGGACTCAGCGGGGCGCGGACCTTGCTCTCCGGCACAGAAGTGTTGGCTTTCTTCGATCTAGTGCAAAGGTACATTGAGCATTCACTTCGTGCGAACCGGCGCAGTGACTGCCTCTATCACGCCTACAATATCCTGCACCTCGATGAAAACCAGGCCCGGATCAGTCATCTATATGAAATGCTGGAGGGACAGGTTTCCATCCTTTCCTCCGGGATGCTCTCGGGAGATGAATCACTGGCGCTTCTGGAGAGTCTGCGTCAAAGCGCCCTCTACCGTGCCGATCAGCACACTTACATTCTCTATCCGGACAGGAGCCTGCCGAGCTTTCTCGAAAAGAACAGCCTCACTGCTGAGCAGGTGCAGGATTTGATTTTGCCTGCCGCGCTGGCTGAGGCCGGAGACAAAACACTTTTGATCAGAGATATGAATGGCGGCTATCACTTTAGCGGCCAGCTACGCAACGGAAAGGATGTTCAGCGAGCGCTGGACGAACTGGGATGCCAACCGCGGTTTGCCGAACTGGTCGCAGCCGAGGGTGCACAGATAGCTACCCTGTTTGAAATGGTTTTTCGTCACAACGAATTTACCGGGCGCTCCAGCACGTTCTTCGCCTATGAAGGACTGGGCAGCATCTACTGGCACATGGTCTCCAAGCTTTTGCTGGCTGTGCAGGAGACTGTTTTCCGATTTCAGAACGAACCTTTCGGTCCAAATCTGGCGAATAAGTACCGCGATATTCGGGCCGGACTTGGCCATCATAAACATCCAAGTGTCTACGGCGCCTTCCCCATCGATCCCTACTCCCACACACCGAAGGGACAAGGCGCCCGGCAGCCTGGTATGACCGGTGCTGTCAAAGAGGAGATTCTCTGCCGCCAGGGCGAGGTGGGGCTGTATTTTGAAAACGGTTGTCTGGTGTTCGATTCAATGTTGCTGGATCGAGAGGAATTGCTGGCAGAGCCAACCTCATTTAACTACCGTGACGTCAAGGGTACTCTTCAGTGTCTTGAACTGGGCAGCGCGTCATTGGCCTTCACCGTCTGCCAGGTACCTGTGATCCTTCAAGCCGGCGACGTAGAAAGTATTACTGTGCATCTGACCAATCAGGATATACAGGTGAATACCGGTAACCATCTGGATGAAACCAACAGTCAGCATATTTTTCGGCGCGACGGGGTGGTGCATCACCTGGTTGTTCAGCTCCACAGAAGCTAAGCCTACTGGAAGATCAGTCATGAGAAACTGGCGGCTGTGAACGCAGAGCTGGAATGGGCGTTCGTTTGATTCAGCGCAAAAGATTGACCTATTCTCCAAACATGACCGTGACGACTTCACATCCGCGGGCTTTGAGTGTCACCTCGCCTCTTTCTCTGACGTCCAGCCTGCTGACCGTTTCCTCAGCCAGGTTCACCTGTTCGGCCTTTTCAAACTTGCGCCAGGGCATCAGTGTGACAGAAATTTCCTCCTGGCGGATGTTGTAGCCGCGCACGATCCAGCCCCTTCCATCTTCGATCGATTTTATGGTGCTGACCACAAAACATGGATTATCTACAGCGACCATGGAACCACCGGAAGGAAGGATGCCTGCGTGGATATCGGTGGCAACTGCTCGTAGAGGAGACGCGAAGTCCCACGCCTGCTGGTAGGATAGGGCACTCCCCTCCCCCACAATGATCGAGTAATCAAATTCCCACAGGCCGGGCATCTGTGCTCCAGGCGTCTCGAGGAACGGACCCGCATGTCCCGTGCGTGTTGTGAAATCATCACGCGAAAGCCAGCCGACACAGCGGAGTAGCGTGAGTACTATTTCAGATTGCTGCGTTACTTCCACTTCCGGTAATCCTCGATTGGCTATCGTCAGCATATTTTCACCGTCTGTGACAGATGTGAACGCGCGCTGCGGGACTTCAGGCCGCGGCTCCTCTATCCACATGGGATCAGAAGCAGGGATACCGATCGGGCGCTTCACGATTTCAAAGTGACCATCATACTGCGCGGCATCAACAGCAAAAGGAGCAGGGAAATGTACCCGCAGGCGATGGTCCTCCGCATGATTTTCAACCTGTGTGTGAATATCCGCGCGTGCAACACCATTCGTCAAAGTAACGGTGGTCTTAATGGGAAGGTTGACCATTTCCCTTGATCGCGACCTTCTGTCTGCGGTCAATTTTGCAGGCACAGATAGAATGAGTGAGATGGTCATCCTCTGCTGAACCGGCCCACGGTGGACAGTGACATCCTGCAATTCGGGCGAGGCCTGTTGGCTATCCGCAGCAGGCGAGGCGAAGTTGTATTCATCACCGCAGTCTCCGCTATCCACAAAGCAGTTCAGGCCGCGATAGATTGTCCCTGTAGCTTTTTCCGTTACCGTGAGGGTTCGATCGTCGGTGTTCAACTTAACGGAAAGCAAATCGTTCTCAATGATATGAGGGGGTCTCGTGTTAGGCTGAGAAAGACGCGAGATGAGCTTTTGAGCAACAGGCAGCTTGGCCAACGGCGCAAGCAAGCGCATGATCGGTGTGACTTTGATCTCAGCAGGCGCGTTTTCCTTCCTGCGTAAATAAAATGCTTTCCAACCCAGGCCGGGGACATCCCTCGCCGCAAAGGTAATGTTCGCAGAATCAGGCGAGCGAGCATGAATGTGGAAAGATTCAATGCTGGTGTCCTTCAAATGCTCTCGAAGCGTTTTGATGCCGTGATTCCAAACGTCCAGCCGTGGGCTGGCATTTTCCGCAAAGATGGCTTCCACGCGCAGGTTCACGCCAATGCGTTCGAGGTGCAAATTCTGAATTGCAAGATTCCCTACCTTTCCATCATTGACCATCGCCAGCATCCCGCCCAGTTCCTCACGCCGCACACGGACGTTGATAAGGTCGGTCGTTTCTCCGCTGGCGGATTGATGCGGAATGATATTCCCCGCCTCATCGACGATTTCAAAATCGGTGATGCCGCTTGGCAGGGAGATTTCAGTGGTGACGATATCGGTTCGTGGGGCAGATAAGGGATTGAAGACGACAATCGACGACAGACCACTGACGACTGACGACGAACTATGGTCAATGGTCTGAGGTCCATGGTCAGTTTGAACGCACGCCGCGATTGCATCCAAACTCTGCTTTGTGATTTCCTCCCCAATCTGCTCCACCTGATCGAAACGCGGACGCATCTCATCGTGGACCGAGTCAATGGAACAACCGCAGATGGAATCATGCGGATGACATTGCATGAGGAGCTGCCAGGCGTGACGGACCACAGACGATTGACGACGGATCGTGGTCTGTGGTCGGTTGTCCGTGGGCAGCAGAGAAGCGAATGTGCTGAATGGTTCTGCCCATTTCTCCAGCAAATTCTCACAGATATGATTGCGCTGCTTGATCCACATGCGCGTGGATAGAACTCCCGGCAAAAGATGAGAACGTTTTGAGGAACGCAGTTCACCGGCAACAACGGGAATCTCCAGATTGCGTTTTGCGATGGACGCCTGGACGGCAGCGAGGTAAGCGGGCAGCGTGGAGTGTTCAACGCAGTACTCCCGGAGCACACTATTTGCCGCTTGAATTGCGTTCGAGGTCTCGGGGGCTGGTTCCATGTGGTCAGTGCCGAACATGACAAGTACATCATCTACTGCGGAATAAGGAGCGAGGGAATCAGCCGCATGTTGAATCTGCTCCGTGAAGCGGACCAGGTCACTTGTGTTGAGCCCCGCGCCGTTGCTATAGGAATCACGCATATAGAGCATCAACACCCGCGAGCCATCCGGCGACTGCCACCAAAGTTCAGCAGGCTGGTCATCCAGTCCGCGCCACAGACAGGCGTTGTTAATGCCAAAGCCGCACAGTATTTGGGGCATCTGTCCGATGTGGCCGAATGAATCGGGCATGTAGCCGATCATCATCTTAGGGCCAAAGCGGCGTGCTTCACGGTCACCGGCCAGCAGGTTGCGGATGTGCGCTTCCGGGCTGACGAGGAACATGTCGGGGAGGATGTGCCAGGGGCCAATGTGCAAACGTCCGTCTTGAACGAGGCGTTTTAGCGTAGACTCAGCCTCGGGTCGCATCTGAAGATAATCGCCCAGAATGATCGTTTGTCCATCGAGCATGAAGTGCTTGTAGTCGAGGTCATTTTCAAGGATGTCAATCAATCCATCCACGAGATGAACAAGCTTGAGGCGAAACTGTTGAAACGTGCGATACCATTCGCGGTCCCAATGAGTGTGAGAAACTAAATGTATGGTTTTCATTCACCCTCATCCCCAACCCTTCTCCCAATTCTGGGAGAAGGGAGTCCACAGGCATCTAATATTGAGTTGAGTACCTGTTGTAAATCGTTCTCGATTTCGTCATTTCTAAATCGAATTACGCGGTAACCGTAACTCTCGATTTCTTGCGTTCGCTGCAGATCCGCATTAACCTGCAAATCATGAATATCGCCATCCAGTTCGACAAGGATTTTGCATTCCGCGCAATAGAAATCTGCAATGACACCACCCATTGGAGCTTGCCGGCGAAATTTGAATCCACCCAGTCGTCTATTGCGCAAACACTCCCATAATATTTTCTCAGAAGGGGTCATTTCTTTTCGTAGCTCTTTTGCACGCAGTTGAACGTTTGTCGTTGCACGCATTCTTCTCATATTTGTTCTCTACTCCCCCTCTCCCGAATTCGGGAGAGGGCCCAGGGGTGAGGGCTTATAGTTTCACTTTTTCCAAGGTTAAGGCTCTAGCCTCCTCCATCGCCTCGGCGCGGATGCTGATCGGAAAGCGACCGTTCAACGGACTGATGCGCGCACCCAGCGCGGTTGGCTTGACCATCAGCCATTCCACCAAACCATGAACGGGACCAGTCATCGCGGCAGCATCACGGAACTCAGAAAGAGTCGCGTCGTCCCAGCCGCCGGCTAATCCATACAGGAACATGAACACCGGCAGGCTTGGAAGAACGCCGATGAAGAAAATGACGATGGATGTGATCTGGTCGCCCCTCCAAATGATCGCAGCAAGTTGATCCATGATAAGGTAATGTGCGCCCCCGGCCAGCAATGGCGCAGCAATGGATTGCCAGAAAAAGAATCTCTGCGGGAAGCACAACTTGTCATTGACAAAATACGCCACAAAATCCTTCGTGAGCAAGCCAACGAAATAAGAAATGATCAAGGCATTGACCTGGAAGCGTTGCAGGAGAATCAGGGCAAGGATGACTCGGATGGTTTGTTCACCTGCCACCAGCGCGGATTTGAGGTACGGCTTGTTCGAGCCAAGTTGAACATTATCGCCCACCCATGAGGGATACTGGATCGCGCCCCAGATGAGGAGAGGCATGGCATAAGCTGCGGCCCGCGCAAAGTCTGTGCCGGATGCGCCAAGGATAAAGCGCGGCCCAACCGCCAGCAAGACCGCGGCAAGAAAAGCAGAGACCATCCCGCCCCATTTGTAGACCATCACCGCGTAATACTGGCTGAGGATTTTTCGTCCGTGCGAGATGGCCTCCGAAATGGATGCCATAATCCCGTCACTCAAGGTGCTGACCACGTTGAACGCAAAAACAAAATTCTGGGCCAGCACCCAGTTGCCCCAAATCTCGGCGTAGTTGATGAGCCGCGCCTGCGTGATCCAGATCTCTGCTGCCTGCCCCGCCGACCATGCCGCCGAGCCAAGCATTTCAAAGACGCCAAAGCGGAAGCTTGCTTTCACGATGTCCCAGTCAAAGTGCGCCAGAAACAGAATCCGTGTATTCAAACCTATGCGACGATAAAGCCAGAGTCCAAGCACGAAGGTGAGCAGCTCTGCCGCGTAGGCTGCGATTCCCATTCCAAGCAACCCGCCCATTGCACCGCCAAATGCGGGATGAGATTTTCCCCAGGCGTAGGCAATCGTCACGAAGATTGGCTGTACGATCATTGGCAGAATCACATTCAAACCGAGATCGAGATAGCGCGCATAGTCGGTGCGTTGAAATCCAGAGAACGCGTACAGGAACACACGATAAAAACCCGGTATCTGAATGAATGCGTGGATGACAACACTCCACGCATAAAGCGCATACGCCGAACGTGGCGCAGCCACCGCAGCCAGCGCGATCACCAGCGCCACCTGCACCGCACCCGAAAGGAATTGCCACCACACGAACACCTGTCCATACTTGATGCCTCGCTGCGGGTCGTCCACGCGATGCTGCGATAAATACTTCATGAACGCCACGCTCGTACCCATGTCAAAGAAGAACCACGCCAGGTTGAAGAACTGCATCACGCGGCCCCAGATTCCCAGTGCCTGCGCCGAGGGCAAAATGAACGACGGAAGGATCAGGTTTTGATAGATGATGAGCGGAATGAAGAGAATGACGCCCGTGGATAACGCTACCAAAAAGCCTGATAGCGGGCGATGGAATCCCACCTGCTCCCAGCCTGTCGCTTCCTCGCGGACCTCGAACCTGCTTCTGTCCGAGACAATTGAGTCCAGCGCCTCAGGGTGACTCTGGCTATACCTGCGGACAAAGTAGAATGCTCCGAACGTGCTGACGAGCATCAAAGCCATCACCGCGAGGAGAATGTTCCGCTCTGAAGAGTGCGGCACGGGCGAGGCAGGATAATCTGCGAAAGAGAGCGGCGTCCGCCCCGCGGCGCGCTCAACGAGATGGTAGATCAGGTAATTGAAATACGCCCATTCCTGAATTTGCGGATTGACATCATCCAGGAACGCGGAGAAGACATATTGATGGGGCCGTGCCTGCCACAGAATCCATTCGCCGTCTTCGTAGGAGGTCACTAAAGGCTGTACCGACGAAAGTGGAGTCGCCGTCTCAAATCGCTCGCGGACCTGTGGCGCGCCATTCCAGATGATGTCAGTCAGCAAGGGGTCGTTGAGGCTGAGCCCCGTCAAACTAACGGCGTCTTCGCGTGGGGTGAGAGTCAGCGGTATCCCGAGCAGCTCGCTCACTGGCGCTGGGATCATGTTTGGGCCGAGGATCAGCACAAGTCCGGCCTCACCACTCCGGGTCCGCGCGAGAAGCGTTGGATCGTCGGGAATGTCCCCGTTCAGTACGAAAACGTCCGCCTGCTCGGGGTCGGTCACCAGATCAAACTTTGCCAGCTCAAGCGCAGTCTTGACACTTCCGTCCGCACCTGCATAAAAAACGCGGAGATTACTCTCCGCGTGAACGGGCACGGTCGCCGAAAGCAGCACAAGTGCAATAAGGGCCGCGATGAGTTTTTTCATGGTGGAATCCTTTTTGGTCACGCCGCACTTGCGTACGGTGCAAGTGTTGCGAGCCTGTCAAGGCGAAGCAATCCCAATGAAATGAGGAGATTGCTTCGGGCTAACGCCCTCGCAATGACTAAAGAGCGTTCTCTTCGATTACCTTCGCAAACCACCGGCCGCTATCTTTCACAGTGCGCTGTTGTGTCTTGAAGTCCACATACACCAGCCCGAAGCGCTGACCATAACCCAGTTCCCACTCGAAGTTATCCAACAGCGACCAGTGGAAATAACCTTTCACCGGAATGCCATCTTCGATGGCGCGGTGGACCTGTGCAATGTGGCTCTGCAGGTAACGGATGCGGCGTTCATCGCGAACGCGTCCATCAAAGTCCAGACCGTCAGGCACGGGGATGCCGTTCTCGGTCACCATAATCTCACAGGTCGGTTTATAGTCCCACACTTTTTTCAACGTCTGGTACATGCCTTCAGGATAGATTTCCCACATACCTGAATAATCGTTGCCTACTGGCTGCACCTGTTCCACATTCAGCACAGGGACTTTATTGGAGTGCTTCATCACCGCGCGGGTATAGTAATTCACACCGAGCATATCAAGCTGACGGATTTTCTCCAGGTCGCCATCCTGGATCACCCGTGCGGTTAATATCTTCGCAACGGTTGACCCTTGAATCGGCGAGGTCCCTTTCAGCAGAGGATCCAGCACGATGCGGTTGATGAACATATCCACGCGCTCGGCGGCAGCTTTGTCCTTTTCCGAGTCGGTGGCGGAGTAAACAGGGTGGAGATTCAGCGTGATGCCAATCTTGACAGGTTGTTTCACCGCAGAGCGGATCGCCTCCGTCGCCAGCCCGTGCGCCAGAAGCAGATGATGCAGCGATTTGAGCGTGGCGCCAATGTCCTTTTTGCCCGGTGCATGATTTCCAAGGAAATGTCCGATAAAGGCGAGCACCCACGGCTCGTTTTCGGTAAACCAGAACTTAACGCGATCTCCCAAACACTCAGCGACGACGCCGGCATATTCGGCAAAGTATGCGCACGTGTCGCGGTTCGGCCAGCCGCCCTTGTCCTGCAACGGCTGCGGCATATCCCAATGGAAGAGGCAAACGTACGGCTCGATCTTACGTCTCAGCAATTCATCTACAAGACGGTCGTAGAAATCCAACCCCTTTTTGTTGACCTTCCCTGTGCCAGCAGGCTGAATGCGCGGCCAGGCCGTGGAGAAACGATAAGCCTTGAGGCCCATCTCGGACATCAAGGCGATATCTTCCTTCCAGCGGTGATAGTGATCTGCGGCAACATCGCCGTTTTCGTTGTTGCGGATTTTGCCGGGCGTATGGCTGAACGTGTCCCAGATGGAGGTTCCCCGTCCATCTTCCTTAACGGCCCCTTCGATTTGGTACGCCGAAGTGGCGACCCCCCAGATGAAGTTTTCTGGAAATTTGAGAGCAGTCATGACCCAAGCATACAAGCGAATACAGATTATGACAATATGCCATATGCAACTCATCCGTGACACGGATGCGCGTCGCGGATGAGATTGAATAGACGTTTGGATGAAGTGAGGTTAATCCAGAAAGAGATGACGGATTTCAGCGTGGATTTCATCCACTGCGGCCTGGACCGGGGAACTTAGTTCCGCATCGAATGCATTCTGGGCTGATTGGATCCCCAACACGGCCACATCACAACCAACTTCAAGCGTAATAAAGCGAGCCAGCATCGAGAGCGGAAGGGAATGAGAAGAGGCGCTCATCCCATCAATCGACTCCAGCGGAATCCATTGGATGGTACCGGGCGGTTCGTCCATTTGAGCCGCGTCGATAAATATGATGAGTTCCGGTTTAAAGACCCGCAGCTTACCTGTATGATTTTCCGGCGCCGGTCCCCCTTCCAACACTAGAAGCTGAGGCACGCCTGCAAACCGTTTGTCAGCTTGCAACGCACGCGCCACCATCAGCCCGGCGGAGTCGTCTCCGCGCAGGTCACTGCCAACTCCCACGAGGCAGACCCGAGGTGAATCGATCCGGTTGTTATCGTTGAGCAGGTTCAGTCTTTGGGAGAGCGAGTCTTTCCAGGAGGGAGGCAATATCCTCGTCCTTTCCATAATTCACGGCAAACGACTCTTTATCAAGGGCGGCCAGTTCCCAATCTTCGTTGGACATGCCAAGGCATTTGAACCTGCACGATTGCACACACTGAGCGCAATACAGGCAGCGGGCCATGTTATAGCGCGCGACGAAACGCTTGGCGGCGCGGTCAATGATTACGATCTCCAGTGCATTGGCGGGACAATCCTTGGAACACAGATTGCAGCCCGTGCACCTGGATGGATCAAAATAAAGCTTGCCGCGGAAGCGGTCAGCGGTCTCAGGCCTCTCAAACGGATACTTTTCCGTCACCGGCGCAGAGAAGAACGATGTGAACAGGTCTTTGAACATGGAACCGAATCTCATGCCAGCCAGCCTTTCAGGAGGACCAGGACTAGAATTTGCAGAAGGGCGAGCAATGCTCCAAATCGCCACCACATGCCCACGGTCTGGTCGATGCGCAGGCGGGTGAGCATGGACTGCAGTATGGACATCAATAGCACGATGACCAGGGTTTTGAGCAAAAAGATAATCGGGTTTCCGATGCCGCCAAGATAAAAAGCGGTGACGAGGCTCACGGCGACCACCAGCTCTACTGATTTTCCAATGTGGAATAAAGCCAGGCCGCGGCCGGAGTACTCGGTCAATGCGCCAGCGACGATCTCAGTCTCTGCCTCAGGAGCATCGAAAGGAGGTAGTTCCAGTTTGCCCATCAACCCGATCAAGGCGATGACAAAACCAACCGGCTGCGTGAGGATCATCCAGTGGTTCTCTGCATAAACACTGACGTCGCGGATGACCCACGTGCCGGCCGCGATGGCAGGGCCTAACAATGCCAGCAGGAAAGGCGCTTCATAAGCAAAGAGCTGCGTCAAAGAACGGGTCGCACCGATCAAGGAGAAGCGGCTCGAACTATTCCAACCGGCAAGGCCGGTGCACATGGTCAGCAATGACAACATATAAAGAGTGACGATGAGATCGCCGGGGAAGGAGTAAACCGGCTTATGACCGAGTATGGGCGCATACAACGAGGCAGTCAATGCACCGGTCAGTGCGATGATGGGCAGGCCGTAGAAGAGCAGGCTGTTCAAACCCTGCGGCTTGATCTCTTCCTTGGTAAGTAGTTTGATGGTATCCGCCAGAGGCTGGAACCAGCGCGGACCGATGCGGTTTTGAAAGCGCGCCACCAATTTCCGGTCAGCCCACTCGTAAAGCATCCCGCTCAAAATGAGTGTGAGGCCCGCTGGGAAAAACATGATCGACAGAAGAGCAGTGAGGGTGGTCATGTCGTTAGCAATCCTTATTTTCTTAGCCCATATTTTTTGATCCCGTACTCGCGCAGCTCAGACCAGGTCATGGTATTCGAGTCATTCTTTCGACGAACGGTCACCATGCGGTCATTGCACGAGAAACACGGATCCATGCCAGCGATCAGCATCGGAACATCAGCCAATTGGTGCCCAACCGCCTTGTTCAGAACCGAGGTCCAGTTGCACAGACTTGGTGTGCGGATCTTGAGCCTGACCGGACTTTCGCCGCCTCCGCTCTTGATGTAGTAGAAAGCCTCGCCGCGAGGAGCTTCCACCCGGCTGACAGTTTCCCCTGCTGGAACTTTGCGCGGGAATTTGGTCGCGATCTCGCCAGATGGCATGTTATCCACGATGGTGCGGATGGTGAAGCAGGTGACCAGTAATTCCTTCATGCGGACAACAAAGCGCGCCTCGAGGTCGCCGCGCTCATCGGTGATGATGCTGACCGGGTAGCGCTTATAAGCTCCATAGGGCGCATCCAGGCGGACGTCGCGTTTCAGGCCGGAGGCACGTGCCGTCGGACCCAGGGCGCCGAAGCGTTTGGCTTCCTCCAATGTCATGGTACCGATGCCGCGCGTGCGCTGCAGGAAGGATGTATCTGTGGTGACAACGTCGAGATAATAACGGATGCGTTCTTCGAGATAATCCAACGCCTTGTGGATCGAGACGGAATTTTTCGCGTCGATATCCTGTTTGACGCCGCCCAGAAGACAGATCGAGTAATTGACGCGGTTGCCGGTGATTTCCTCCAGCAGGTTCATCACCGTCTCACGGTCACGCCAGGAATACATGAAGAGGGTATCGAACCCGGCTTCATGTGCAGCCACACCCAGCCAGAGCAGGTGACTGTGAATACGTTCAAGTCCAGCCACCACTTCACGGATAGCGAGCGCACGTGGCGGGACTTCGACCTGTGCCAGTTTTTCAACACCCTGGCTGTAGGCGCTGGTATGAGTATGTGAACAGATACCACAGATGCGTTCCAGCAGGTACAGGTTTTGGATCCAGTTGCGTTGTTCGGTAGCCTTTTCAATTCCCCGATGGACATAACCGAGTCGCATGCGCGCGCCAGTGACGATTTCTCCATCTACGGCAAACTCGAAATGACCCGGTTCCTTGAGCGCCGGATGCTGAGGACCAATCGGGATAATGAACTTATTCCCAACTTTGCCCGGCTCAGGCGTTTTCACCGGCTCAATGGCAGCAGCCTGCTCCAGTTTGAAATCCTGTCGTAGAGGATAAACACCGACCGGCCAATCATCCGGCAAAAAGAGACGCGACGGGTCAGGGGTCCCGACGACTGTCACACCGAGCATTTCGCACAGTTCACGCTCGAAGAAAGAAGCTGCAGGTATCTGGTCACTGATGGAGGGGATTTCTGGGCAATCGATGCGCGGCAAGTGCACGCGCAGAGTAGTCACCGCCGCGCCTTCGCAAAAATGATAAAGTGCTTCCAGTTCGTTAGCTTCGACGCCAAGGTCCATGCCAGTAATGGCTGAGAGATAGCCCCAGGAACCATCCGTCAGCGCGGATACCGCGGAAGGGAGATCGTTGGCCGCAATCTGCACATCCAGGCGGTTGGCCTCTGGATTGTTCGTGCTCTTTGCAAAGGGCGCGAGGAGTTCCCCGGCACGTTGAAGGTAAGTTTCGGTCGTCATGCAGCCTCCTGAATGCCAGGCTTGATGACAGGGGCCGGGCGTGTCCCGTTTTGAATATGAACCAATAATTTCACAATGCCATCGATAATGGCTTCCGGCCGCGGCGGGCAGCCGGGGATAAACGCATCCACGGGCAAAACCTCGTCGATGTGGCCGACGATGTTGTAGCAGCCCTGGAAGACTCCGCCTGAAATTCCGCATGACCCCACTGCGACCACAAATTTCGGTTCCGGCATTTGTTCATAAGTCCGGAGAAGCCGCTCGCGGGCCTGACGCGTGACCGGGCCGGTGCAGATCAACACGTCCGCGTGACGCGGGCTGCCGCGTAATTTGATCCCGAAGCGTTCCACGTCATAACGAGGTGTGAGGGTTGCTAAAATTTCGATGTCGCAGCCATTGCATGAACCGCTGTTGAAATGAATCGCCCAGGGTGAATTGACGCGTGCCCAGGTGCTGATCTTCTGAATAATCTGATTGACGTAACTTTGCGAGGTATTCATAATCCGACTCCTAACCAAGGATCAGCGCCAGCAGGGCAAGCATCAAGCCACCAAGATAAACAAGGCTCACCGGAGCCAGTCCGCTTGTGCCCAGCATCAACACGCCGAGGTGCAGGACCGCGAAGAACAGCGCCACCACAAAGAAAGGACGATAGCCCGGCGCCGCCGGTTCAGTGTCATGTTCCTCGCCGCTGGCATAACTGCTGGTCTTTGCCTGACTGGTCTTCCCACGCATGGAAACACCCTTGCCAGCCAGGGAAAGAATGCCAACCAGTGAGCCATAAATAATGAAGGCAAAAAGCGGGGATAAAAGTGTATCTGCCATCTAAAGTCTCCTTTTAGGAAAACCTTCAACCACGAAGGGCACGAAGCACACAAAGGGAAAAGGCATTTCGCCTTAAGGCTTTCGGCCTTCGCGACCACTGTGTTCCTTGTGGTCAAGAGTTCTTATTTTCCAAACATCACCAAAAAGGCCTGCGCGGCTGGCTCCGTCAGCCAGTTCATCAGCGAAGGCCACAGGCCAAAGGCAACGATCGCCAGGGCAAATATCGCCAGCGGAATGCTCATGGCAACCGGGATCGGAGCGCCGCGTTCTACAACTTCTGTCATCTTGTTGCGGTACAACATGTTGACCACCGGCGCGTAGTAAGCCAGCGACAGGACGCTGTTCAATGCCGCGAAAATCACCAATCCCATTAACCAGCCATTGGAACCCTGGAAGCCCGCCACAAAGATCTGCCACTTCGACATAAATCCTGACAGGGGAGGCAATCCACCGAGAGCCAACAGAGATATGCTGAGAGCCAACGCCGCCAGCGGATACTTCCTTGCCCCGCCGGCCAGATCCTTGATCTCCAGCGGACGATGGATTCCCTGTTTATCAAGAATTGCAAACATAAATGCGCCGACTGCGAGAAAGGCCAGTCCCTTCATGACCATGTGGTTGAATAGATGGAACGCGGCACCTTGCGCTCCAGCAGGATTTCCATTGGTCAGGGCGATGCCCAGACCAATCAGAATGTAGCCGATGTGACTCAAACTTGAAAACGCCAGCATCCGCTTGATCTGCGGTTGCCGTAAAGCCATCAGGTTGCCGAAGAACATGTTCAGCGCGCCGAATGCAAGCAACAGCGTTCCCCATGAAACCGCGAATCCGCCAAGCGTGGACAGCGCTCGCAGCATCGCCACCAACCCTGCTTCGATAACCACACCCGAAAGCATGGCGCTGATTCCGCTCGGTGCCTGTGAATGCGCATCCGGCAGCCAGGTGTGCAAAGGCACAAACGCAACCTTGACGCCAAAACCAATCACAAACAGCGCGCCCGCCAGCGATAATTCCATTGGTGAAACAGATGAGGCGGAGATCGCCAGACGAATTTTGTCCATGTCGAGCGTGCCGGCACTTCCAAGCACCAGCGCAATTCCCAACAGGACCAGCACTGACCCTGTCGCGCTCTGCACCAGATACTTCATACCTGCCTCGAGCGAGGCCGGGCGCTCGCGATAGAACGCAACCAGCAAATAAGAGGAAACTGCCATCGCCTCGAACCACATCCACAGATTGAACAGGTCGTTGGCGCATCCCAGGCCAATCATGATTCCCACGATAGCCAGCAACATGGCGTAGTATTTTTCCTCGCCTACTTCATTTGCAATATATGGTCCTGAGAACAATACGACAAACGTTCCCAGTCCCAGCACCATGGCGGCCAGCAGGAAACTCAACCCATCTGCATGCAGCCAGATGGAGTCAAGATTGAAGAGCAGTTTGGCATTGCCCGAACTGAATTCCTGCCAGCTCATGAAGAACAGCACCCATGTCATCAGCAGGGTCAATAAAGCCAGGAGACGCACCGGGATCGAGCGGCCTTCCAACTCTGCTTTATGTGAGCCAAGGCGGCCTACCAAATAGACAAACGGAGAAACTCCCAACGGTACAGCAATCATCCACGGAAACATTGTCGGGTTCATCTCATGCACTCCAAACCAGGAAGATCAAAACAGCCAGCAGCGCAGCCAGGATACCCACCACATTCCAGCTCAAGACTCCCGTCTGCGTTTTTTGTAAAACGGAAGCAAAACGGACCGTGCCTCCTGCGACTTGACGGTTCAGCCAGTCGAAGCCAAAACTCTCGCGGCTGAGGACATCAGTCCACGCTTCCGTCCGCCCCGTGGCCTGCTTCCTGACTATCCAGAAGATGACCAACCCGAGAGCGACCACCGTTAACGCGACGTAAGTTGCAGGGGCCGTGAAAATCTCATTCGCTAACTCAGATAGATTCAAACTGTGAATCGAGTGGAACGGCAGCGTCTCACGCAGCATTTCGCCAAACGGACCGGCCAGCAGCCACGTGGTCAATGTCCCGACCGCGAGCAATCCAAGCGAAGCCTTCATCGCATTGCCTGCGTCGTGTGCGTGAAGCGCTTCGCGTGCTTCACCGAAGAAGACCAGCCAGGTCATGCGGAAGGTGTAAAAGGCCGTCATACCCGCGACAAGCACCATCCCAACGTAGGCCCAGAATGGTCCTCCATTCAACCCCGTTTCGAGAATTAATTCCTTGCTCCAGAAGCCATTGAAGATGGGCAGGCCGGCCAGGGCCAAGGCGCCAAGGAGAAACACATTGCGGACAAACGGCATCTGCTTCCCCAGCGCGCCCATGCGCATCATGTCACGCGTCCCTGCAGCGTGGATGACCGCGCCCGCCGAAAGAAATAAGAGAGCTTTGAAAACGGCATGGCTCAGCAAATGGAACTGACTGGCAAACACGCCGCCCACCCCAATTGCATACACCATGTATCCAAGCTGACTGACCGTCGAATAAGCCAGAGCACGCTTCAAGTCAGTGGCCGTCAGAGCCATGAATGCCGTGATCAACGCGGAGACCAGACCGACCCCCGTCACTGCCAATGTCCAGCCGGGCACCTGCGCAAACGCGGGATAAAAACGCGCCAGCAGATACACACCCGCGTTGACCATCGTCGCAGCATGGATCAGGGCACTGATCGGCGTCGGCGCTTCCATCGCGTCGGGAAGCCAGGTGTGGAACGGGAACTGCGCAGATTTTGCAGCGGCCGCGATCAAAAACCCGAAAGCCACGACATTGAGCAGGCCAGCGGGGATTGTTCCGACTTTACTAATCAAGTCAGAGACCTGATAACTGCCAAGCACCGCATAGGAGGTCAATGCCCCTGCCAGCAAGCCCACGCCGCCAACCTGTGTGATGATGAGAGCCTTGATACCGCCGGCAACTGCCTTCGGGTCATCGTTATAGAATGAGATCAGGGCATAAGAACAGAGAGCAGTGATTTCCCAGAAGAAGAACATGAAGAGCAAGTTGCCACTGAGAACCAGCCCAGCCATGGCGCCAATGAAAAGCAGGACAAAAGCATAGTAGCGTCCCAACTGCTCTTCGCCGTGCATATAATCCACGGAAAAGATCACCGCCAGCGAACCGATCACACAGGCAATCGCGGTCAACGCGACGGCGAGTCCATCGGCGGTGAAGGTCAGATCACCGAAGTAGCGCCCCATCGGAATGCTGACGGCTATCTCGGCGGAGGCAAACGGGATCAAAACCAGGGATGCGACCCCTGCCGCGCTGGAAAACGCAACCGCCAGCGTGTGCTGGAGGCGGGGATTTCCATCCCGCGTCAGCCAGAGGGCCACAGATCCCAGCCAGGAGAGTCCGATCACAAGTCCAATTAAGATCGCTGCCATGTTAGCCTCGCAGTGTTGAAATCCTGGCGATGTCGAGCGTGCCCGCGCGCCTGCGGACTTGCACGGCCAATGCCAGGGCAACGACTGCTACAACGGTATCCGCCACAATGACTGTCGCGGCGATGCTCTGACCGAGGCCGAGGTTTCCGCTGGTCTTGCCTGCCAGTACGAGAGCCACAACAACTGCCTTCACAAGAATTTGCAGGACGAGCACGATCTTGATCAGGTTACGGGTAATGAGCAAGCCGTAAAAACCAACAGCCAGCAACAGCACCACACCAAACAGGACGATATTCAAAGGTTGAAGTGTCATGCGTGAGTCTCCTGTTCAATCTGTACCGGGATCGCTTCGCTTTGAGCCTCACGTTTTTGTGCTTCCGGAGTCTGTGCTTTTTCGGAAAGCAATCCAAGCACACCCAACACACCGGAGAAGATCAACGCGACCTGCACCCAGACGTCCAGCGCGCGATGCTTCCACAGCACGTCCGCCAGCAGGACTTCCCCGCTGGCCGTCGCGTAATTTGTTGCCGGATATGCCATCCACCCAACCAGCACCGCCAGGGCCGCGACCAGCACGAAAGCAAGAGGTTTGGGAATGATGGATGTCGGGTCAAACACATCATCGCCGATGACGCTCAAGGCGTACACCAGCAAAACGGTCACAAGGCCAGCCCCAACGCTCAACTCGATCACCGCCACCTCGAACGCTCCGAGCATGTAAAGAACCACGCTCACGAGGGCGCTGACACATGCCAGGTACAGCGTTGAAGGCAGCAGGTGTTTGGATATCATGGCACGATATGCGCAAAATGCTGCAACAAGGAACAAGAAAAGATAGTAGAAGTTTTCGATCATATTAAATTGGCTCCGGTTATGAGCATATCCTTATCCTCTCAATTAAGTATGTGAAATTTATCACAATAATTCTAGCACGTTTATCATGAATGTCCAAAATTTGGGATACACGGCCTAAATTCGGGACAGTTGTGTCCAGACTACATCAAATCCGAATGGGTTTTTCTCAACTGAACGTGCATACAATCCCCCTCCGCCGGGCTGCTCCGTTTTACCCGGGAGTCAAATCTGACGGAATTTCGTTGCCTAAAAATGCTGCAACCTCCGCGTCCATTGGAGCCTTGAAGAGCTCTTCTGGATACCCATGCTGCCTGAGTTGACCTTTGAGCAGGATGGCGAGACGGTCTGAAAGACGCGCAGCCTCATTTAAGTCGTGTGTTACAAAAATGGTGGTGACCTTTTGTTCCCGAAGCAGGAAGCCCAGATCGCTCACGAGCCGGATACGCGTGGGCGGATCAAGTGCGGAGAATGGCTCATCGAGCAGCAGCAACTGCGGCTCAAGCACCAGTGCCCGCGCCAGGCTCACTCGCTGGGCCTCTCCGCCGGAAAGCTCGACCGCGCGCCGCTTCGCAAGGGGCAGAACGCCCAGGCGTTCCAGCCAAAGGGAAACGCGGGCCTCGATCTCATTCCTGTTCACTCCCCGAAAACGCAGGCCAGACGCGACGTTATCAAACACCGACATATCGAATAAAAGCGGATCTTGCAGCACGAGGGCCAACCTTCGACGGTAGACCGCATCGGATATTATCCCCGAAGGGGACTTCGCCGCGGCCTGCTGACCGTCAAACAGGATTTTTCCTCGCTCGAGGCGGATCAGGCGCGCCAGCGCGAGCAGGAGCGTGCTCTTTCCCGAGCCGTTTGGACCAACGACGGCCAGGATCTCTCCCTTTTCCACTTCAAGCGCAGGGACCTGCAGCACGGTCTGCCCGCGCCGCTTTACCTGCAGATCCTGGATTGTGATCAACGCGCTCATTTCCGTAATCCCTTCTGCTGAATCCACGTCAGGGCCCAGTTGATCAAAAAAGTAATCGCAAGCAGAAGGATGGCGAGACCAATGGCGCTCTCAAATTCCCCTTTGCCCGTTTCCAGGACGATCGCGGTGGTCAGGACGCGCGTCTGATAACGGATATTTCCACCGACCATCATGGATGCGCCCACCTCTGAGATCACCGCGCCGAATCCTGCCATCAGGGCCGCCAGGAGAGGCAGGCGTGCTTCTCTCCATAACATTCCAACCATTTGCGGCAGGGTGGCTCCCAGGCCAAGCAATTGCAGCTGCAGGCGTGGATCAAGCGCCTGCATGGCGGCAGTTGTCAGGCCGGCAACGACGGGAAACGCAATGATCACCTGAGCAATGACGATCGCGGTCGGCGTATAGATCAACTTCCAATCACCCAGGGGACCTGAGCGCCACAGCATGATCGCAACAAATAATCCCACGACGACCGGGGGAAGTCCCATCCCAGTGTTAACCACGCTCAACAGAAATGAGCGACCGGGAAATTTGCCCAGTGCCAGCAGCGTGCCAAGCGGCAGCCCCAGCAGCAGGCTGATGCCTGTTGCAATGGCAGAGATGCCGAGGGAGAGCGATGTGATTTGTAGAATTTCAGGCATGGGCCGCGTAGACAAGGAACACGTACACAGGTCTTCCATGAAGGTTGTGTACGTGTTTGCCTGTTTTCTTATGTATATATCGAATTATAGACCTAAATCAGCATCTGTTTTGGTCGCATCAGGAGTGAACAGTTGCTGCCCATATTTATCCACGCCAAACTTGCCGATCACATCCTGCACATCCGCAGAGGTTATCCATCTGGCAAAAGCTAAGGCGCCTTCGTAATTCACCTTCGGCCATTTGTCCGGGCTGACGGTGATGACGTGATATACATTCAGCAGGGCATTGTTGCCTTCGAGCAGGATCTCCAAATTCAAGTTGGCCTTGTTCGCCAAATACGTCGCGCGGTCAGTGAGAGTGTACGCGCCCTTTTCAGACGCCACAGTCAGGGATGCGCCCATGCCGCTTCCCGTTTCGATGTACCAGGCAGGTTTTTCCGTTACGGGATCGAGGTTTGCTTTCTTCCAGAAATCCAGTTCCTTCTTATTGGTGCCGGAGTCATCTGCACGCGAGACGAAAGGAGCACCCGCATTGTAGATCGCCACAAAGGCATCTTTCGGGCCAAGTCCCTTGATCTTCGCCGGATCCCCGGCGGGACCAACGATGATAAAGTCATTGTGCATGACCAGGAAACGATCCTTGCCATTGCCGCCATCCATGTACGTGACTTCGGAAGAAGGCGCGTGGACGAGCAGGACATCGGCATTGCCTTCTTCACCCATCTTGAGCGCTTCCCCGGTCCCAACCGCTACAGTCTTGACCTTGTACCCGGTCTGCTGTTCAAACATGGGGATCAACACATCCAGCAGACCAGAATCCTGCGTAGAGGTGGTGGTTGCTAAGATCAGGTCTGGATTCGTGGGCGCGGGAACCTGGGTCCCAGGGGCAGCCGTAGGAGCGGCCGATCCGCAGGCCGAAAGCATCAGCGTGAAGATCAGGCCAAGGGTCAAAAGAATTTTACGGGGCGTGAGTCTCATAGCATCTCCTCTTGTAGATCTGATTTGACTGCAGAGCCTTTCCTCTGAAGGGGTCTTCTATTAAGGAAAAGCTTAATCGAAAGTATACCCGATTTTCAAATCAGCAAGGGAATATGAGACAAGAGTTGCGCTAGATCTTCCACCGCAATTGCTGCCTGCTTTGCGGTGAAAGCAGGAGCGTCATCCCAAAGGTCACAAGTGTGATTGTCAGAAGGAAGAATATACCCTCTTCCATCGGCAGGCCATGGATAAATAAACCGGTGGATTGCGCCGGGTGAATGGCCCACGTGGTGGCGCGGATGGCAAGGGAATCGGTGAAGGATAAATACAAAGTCAAAGGGAGGATAGTCATTACAACCAGCCTGCGCTCATGCCAGAGGATATCTGCGCCAAAGGCCAACTGGAGGACGATCGGAGGTAAAGCCCATGCGAGAGTGATCGAGAGATAGGTACCCGGCTTCCAGTTACCGAGAAGGACAATCACTGAGGCTAACCACACAACTGACAGAATTGCAGAGGAAAGAAAGCGGAGCTTTCTGGACGACTCGAAGCTGCCTTCTGCTCGCGTCCGTCCCGCAAGAAACCACCACCATAATCCAACCAGCAGAGTTTCAAGAACGAAGAACATGTATTCTTCCAAAGGAACGTAACCAAGAAGAATGCCAGTCACCAGCGCCGGGTTGTAGTACCAGACCCCGGTCGCAACAAGGTAGTTGTCCCATGGCGTGGTGTAGAGCAAAGCCAGGACAATGTGACCGATGATCCCTATCCAGACCATCTTCTCGTTCATAAAGCGTGAAGCTGTCCGACGCCTCTCCCAAATATAGATACTCAATAAGAGCAAAATTGGGATCACAAGAAATCGAATCAGGAATGTGAAGTAACTCATGAAGCTTTAGGGTTCCGTTTCGTAACGCGCATGAACACGCCGGGCCGCGGTTCCAGCGTGGCGCCCATGTGGGCATGAATCTTCGAGTTGAGCAGTTCAAAGCGATAATTTTGCAGGAGCCGCTTCAAAACGAGACGGGCCTCCGCCTGCCCAAACGCCGCGCCAATGCAGGCGCGCGGTCCCCCACCGAATGGGATATACGCAAATGGCGGCGTCGTACGCCCCTGTGCAAAACGCTCGGGGCAGAACTCGTCAGCCTGTTCCCAGATGCGAGGGTCGCGGTGGGTGAGATAGATGGAATAGAATATGCGGCTGCCTGCAGGAATCACATTCCCATTGAAATCCATGTTCTCTTTGCCTACACGATTACCGATATGGATTGGCGGATAAAGGCGCATGCTCTCTTTAATGACCTGGTCGAGCAAAGGCGATTTTTCCAGGGTATCAATTTCATCGACTAGCCGTTCGTGGATAGCGGCGTGTTGGCCAAGTAAAGCAAATGTCCAGGCGAGCAGGGCTGTGGATGTGTCATGCCCGGCGATCAACATCGTCAGCATCTGGTCGCGGATGACATCGTCAGTCAACCCTGCATCGACGAGATGTTGGAGTAAATCGCTTCGACAATGGACAACAGACGACGGATCACTAGATAGGTCGTCCATCGTCTGTCGTCTGCGGTCGGTGATGATCTCAAACAAGTATTCATCAAACTGCTTGAGCCATTTACGATAACCCGGCCGTGGGATTTGCCGCCAGAAAATCCATAAGCCTGGTGAGATATATTCGATGGCCTTCAGGATTGGCTTCCAAAGATGCTGCAGCTCATTCCAGGCATCCACGCCGAAGAGGGCATCCATGATGATCAGCAGGGCGATTTTGCGGCTTTCGATGAGCATGTCAACTTTCTGTCCGTCGCGCCATTGAGCGGAGACACGGTCAGTGTGGGAAATGATCATTTGGCTGTAGCCAGCCAGAACGGAGGGATGAAGCGACGGTTCCATCAATTTGCGGTAATGGTCATGCTCATCACCATCCACAACGAGCACACCGCGTCGGAGCAAAGTTGTGACAGGGTCGCCGTTGCGCCAGAACAATTTCTCGCGGTCGCTGACCAGTACCTTGCGATTTGCCTGCGGGCCAAAGACGATGTACGGGTGAAACATCGGCAGGGGGATCTGGAAGAATCGCCCTACTGCCTGTGCCATGACTTTCAATGGCCCAAGCGGAGAACCTTCTTTAATCAATGCACGCAGGGCAGCGCGCCCGAGTTCGGGATTAATATTTTGAGTCATGCCTAAACTTCCATTTTCGAATGTTTGTAAGCCGCTAGGGTTCGTTCTTTATCTCGTTTAATGATCGGGCGTTCAGGATAGCCTTTGACGTTGATCCCCTGCTCCCAGGGCGCGTGAATATCCTCCGCATTCAGCCCGCGCAGCTCGGGAATCCAGCGACGGATGTAATCTCCGTTAGGATCGAATTTTCTGCTCTGCAAAACGGGATTGAAGATCCTGAAATACGGCGCGGCGTCGGTACCCGTGCCGGCGACCCATTGCCAGCCGCCGTTATTCGCAGCAACGTCACCATCGATCAGGTTTTTCATAAACCACGCTTCGCCCCAACGCCAGTCGATCAGCAAATCCTTGACGAGAAAGGAGGCGACGATCATGCGGGCGCGGTTATGCATCCAACCAGTTTCCTTAAGTTGACGCATCGCGGCATCGACAATTGGGATCCCTGTTTTTCCTTCTTTCCATCTTTCAAAGTCTTCTGTGTTATTTTTCCATACAATGTTTGCAAGAGCACGATTGAATGAAGTCTTTCTCACATGGGGAAAGTGAAACAGAATTTGGATGTAGAACTCGCGCCAGATCAGTTCGTTCAGCCAGTTCTCCACGCCGCCGGAGCCAGGAGTTGAATGTTGAAGGTTTAGTGCGGCGCTTACGGCCTGGCGCAATCCGATCATTCCGAAGTGCAAATACGGCGAAAGTGCGGAAGTTCCATCCAGGTCCATGCGGTTACGGTTGTTCCCATATTCATGAATCCGGCGATGAAAGAATTCTTCCAGGCGGACCAGGGCTTCCTGTTCCCCCGCAGGAAAGAGAGGATTGGACTTGTACTCTGGCAACGACTCAGATTCAACTCCCGAGGGTGTCATGATATGGGCCGGCACGGGGAGCAATCGAATCTCCTTGAGACTTGCCTTCCACGCTCTTGAATATGGCGTGTACACCGTGTAGGGACTGCCATCCGGTTTGAGGATCGCACCTGGATGATGGAGGGTCTGCCCGTTCAGAAGCTGCAAAGGCAGGGACTCCTGGATGAGGGCATCGCGCTTGCGAGCATACGGCGTGAAGTCCTCTTCAGCGAAGACGGATTCGGTCTTCGTTTCCTGCAATAACTTTCGTAGTTCTTCAGGCGGATTCCCCTTGCGGACGACAAGATAGGAGCCATGGGCGCGCAGGTCATTGTCCAGGGCACGAAGACCTTCAAAGAGGAAGTGCTGCCGGCGGAGAGCAGGACGCGTGAGCAGGCCAGGGTCGAGAATAAAAACAGGAATGACGGAACCAGCTTTCAAAGCAATGTGAAGCGCAGCATTATCCGTCAGTCTTAGATCACGGCGAATCCACCAAAGCGAGGTCATAATTGTTTTCCTCATTAAGTCGCGCTGAACCATTCGGAGCGAAAGCATTCTCCGCTGAAGATTTTGCAGGCAGTTGAAAAAGGCTGCTAGATCCTTGAAATATACCCGTCGATCCAGCCAACGATATCTGTGGCGGCGTCGCCCATGGTCTCTTGAAGGGCCGCGGCATAGCCTTTCAGATATACGCGCAGACCTTCCGGCGGGATATTGTGCAGCGCCAGAAGATTCTTGATCCAGTCCATGTCCAATTCCAGGTAGGAGATGTGCTCCAATTCCAGCGCGGCAACAAGGGCATCCCCAAAATGCAGATTCGCCACCGCCAGGTCTTCCTTTGAAATGCTTCCACCGAGCCGCGGAGTCAGCATGGACTCAATGGGCTTGCGGTTCATCAGGTAGGCATCCAGGATAGGGTTGGGCGTGGGCGCCTGTACCCTCGTGCGACTTGCCTGGCCGCCCTGGGCCGCAATCAAATGCTCAATCTGCTCCACTGCAAGGTCGATCTCTTCGCCCAGAAATTCCCCGGCGATCGATTCGCGCAGTTCGGGTATCTGGTTGAAGATGCGCCCGCCGTAAGCGACACGATAGCCTTGTTTTGAAAGCAGGCGGGAGATATCCCTTGTGGCCGCAGCCGTCACAAGTTGCTGGGATGCCAGGATCACAAGAGCGGGTTTCACAGAGCGGGCTGTCTCTTCCAACCAGTCTGACGGCACATTGGCACCCAGATAAACTGCATTCCAGCCCCGGCGGCGAAGCAGCAGGGACAAATACAGGAGCGGCAGGCTATGCCATTCCCCTGGCGGGCAGTTCAGCAGAATGGTCTCTTTGCGGGTGGGTAAAGGTGCGGCCGCGATCAGCGCGTCGAGGCGGCGCCGCGCCAGGGCAGAGGTGAAATGCTCCTGTTGGACCGTCGCTTCGCCGCGATACCACATCTCCCCGATCTCATGCAGCGTGCGCTGGATCACATCGGTGACGACGATCTCCACGGAGTAAAGAGCAAAGGCTTGATTAAGGATCTGTTCAGCCTCCGCTTCGTTATACGCAAGACAGGCTTCCAGCCAATCCTTCCGGAGAGCATCCAGCGCGGCACTTGCAGCGGAGGCAACCCGGGTGGAGGCAATGCCCGCGGCGTGGGACTCAGCCAGAGGGTCCGCGCCCGAGGCAGTGAGTTCGTTCCACAGCTCGGCCGCCCGTGAAATCGAAAGTCCTTCTGCCTGTCGTGCTATCAGCCACTTGATCAGGTGAATATCGCGCTGCGAATACAGGCGGTGTCCGCCGGGCGTACGTTCGGGCATCGGGATTCCATAGCGCCGCTCCCAGGCGCGCAAGGTATCGGCGGCGATACCCGTCTCTTTCAGCACAACTTTGAGATTATAGGTGGGGACTTTGCTGAGTGACATGAAGGCTCCGTGAATCAAGTTCTGGCCGCGTTGAGGGCTTTGGTCATGTTTTGTACGGCTATTGTACTCATTTCTTTCAGAATGCGCTCACTTGTGAGCCTGGCTGAAAGCAGGACAATGGGAAGGCCCGTGCCGGGGTGAGTCGACGCGCCGGCGAAGTAGAGATTCTTGTAGCGCGCGTGACGATTCCGCGGACGCAGATAGCCGACCTGCCAGAAGTTATGACTCAGCCCGAATGCCGCTCCTTTTTCAAGATTGAAGCGTTCCTTCCAGACCTCAGGCTGATACACGATCTCAAACTTGATGTGCTGCTCGAGGTCCGTGATTCCCATTTCTTTCGCAAGCCGGGTCAGGACAGCCTTGCGGGCTTCTGTTACCATCGTGCCCCAATCCTGTTCACGCTTCTCATCCAGATGACCGACAGGGACCAGTACATACAACGTATCCTGTCCTGCAGGCGCAGCGCTGGAGTCTGTGCGCGCCGGAGCATGGACGTAGAAACTGGGTTCCTCCGGCAATTGATGATCCTTGAAAATTTGATCGAAGGAAGCTTTGTAATCACCGCCGAGAAAAACATTGTGATGGGCGATCTGAGGATACGGCTTGTCCACACCCCAGTAGAACATGATGGTCGAGCAAGTGTAGAGCTTCTCTTCGAGCTTCTTTGCTTCAGCCTTATTCGGAAGCAGTTCCTTGTAAATGTAAGGTAGGTCTGCGTTACCAACGAAGATGTCCGCATTGAACTCGCGGCCGTCCTCCAGCTCGACGCCACCTACCTTTGAACCGGCAACCTTCATTTTCTTCACCGCTGCATTGTAGACAAGCTTCACGCCGAGCTTTTCTGCAATGCCAACCAGCGACTCGATCGCTGCATACATCCCGCCCATTGGGTACCAGACGCCTTCGGCCAACTCTGTGTATTGAAGCAGGGAATAGGTAGCAGGTGCATCGTAAGGACTTAATCCCAGATACATGTTCTGGAATGTGAAGGCGGCCTTTAGGCGTTCATCCTTGAAGAAGCGACTGGTGTTGGCATAGTGCTTTGTCAGTGCCTTGAGCTTGAAAAGCAGCGGCAGGTTGCCGAGGCTGAAATATTCAAAGATGTTATAGAAATTCCGCCCCACAAACTTTTCAAGAGAAACCTTATAGTGCTTGCTCCCCTCCGCGATGTAGTTGAGGAAACCGGTGAAAGCCGTCTTCTCCACTTTTTCAAGCTGGGTCTGCATCTCGCCGAGATTCGATGTCAACTGTAATTGCAGGCCGTCGCTGAAATGTACCTTGTACGTGGGGTCAATGCGCCTCAGGTCGAGATGATCGCTCATCTTTTCACCAAGCGCGGCATAGGTCTCTTCCCAGATTTCGGGCATGAGAAATAAAGTGGGGCCGATATCGAACCGGTGGCCGTCGCGGATGATCTGGTTGGTGCGCCCGCCGGGCTTTTCGTTTTTCTCGAGCACGGTCACGCTGAACCCGTGGCGGGCCAGCCGTGCGGCGGTAGCGATCCCGCCGATCCCAGCCCCGATCACAATTGCTGTAGGTTTGTTCGTCATTTTGTCTCCATTATCAACCATTATACACTATGTACATATTTTGTCAACTTTTTTTCTTTGCAATACCTTGACAAAATGGACAAAACATGTACAATCGATATGAAACGATAATAGGAGAACTTATCATGCAAGTACATTGGGAACATCGTCTGATTGCGCTCGCCAGCCCCGTTACAGAGTCACCCGGTCGTCCCCTTCTGTCGTATTGGGCCGGGGATGCAGCGCTGCAAAAAGCCTATGATCTTTGCGGCAGGATCACAGCGGAACACAGCAAATCTTTTTATCTGGCTACCAGCCTCCTGCCCGAAGAGAAACGGTCCGCGGTGCGCGCACTTTACGCTTTTTGCCGCACGGTGGATGATATTGTGGACAAATCGCCGGATGCGGATCAGGCATCGGGGCTGGATTACTGGCGGCGGATCGTCCAAACCGCTTCCGCCCCGGACGATGACCTGGCCGCCGCTGCATGGGCCGATACACTCACCCGTTACTTTATCCCACGCCACTTTGCTCTGCAGCTCATCGATGGCGTGGCCCGCGACCTCACTCAAACCCGCTATGCCAGCTTCGATGATCTGAGCACTTATTGTTACGGAGTTGCATCGACAGTGGGATTGATGAGCATGCACATTGTGGGATTTAGGTCCAATGAAGCCATCCCCTACGCGATCAAGCTTGGCGTTGCACTCCAATTAACCAACATCCTGCGCGATGTTGGAGAGGATTTGCGCAACGGACGCGTGTACCTGCCTCAGGATGAGCTGAATGCTTTCGGGATCTGCGAAGCAGACCTGAGGTCCGCGCAAGTGACGCCCAGATGGCGCGAGTTCATGCGCTTCCAGATCAACCGCACGCACAAGTTATATGAAGAAACGCGGCCCGGCATCCAAATGCTCGAACGCGAAGGACAGCTCGCCATTGCCGCCGCCTCCGACCTTTATCGCGGCATTCTGGATGTCATAGAGAGAAACGACTACGATGTTTTCTCCCAGCGTGCTTCTTTGAGCACATGGGAAAAGGCGAAGCGAATCCCCGCCCTGTTCTGGAAAGTCTAATGAAACAGAAAACTCCCAAAGCCTGGACCGCTCCGGGAGTTTTTGAATTGGTGATATGACAGCTATTTAACTACCGTCAGGTTGGACTGCATCCCGGCCATAAAATGGCCTTCAGTTCCACATACCACCTGATAGTCACCGGCATCCCCAGGTGCAGTGAAAGTCACCGTCTTGGTCTCGCCCGGCGCTACTTCCACTTCCCAGTAGATGTTGTCTTCATCTTCCGGTCCAAAATTCTCTCCAACGGTCAGGCCCGGTTTCATGATCACGAACTCGTGCTCGACTGCGCCTTCGTTCTTGATCTTCATTGTGATCTCCTGTCCAGCCGGCACCGAGTAATTCATCGAGTCATACTTGAAGTCGGTCATGGTGACGTTGAGCTTGGTGGAAGGGCCGCTATTCCCACAGGATGTCAACATCAGGGTTAAGAGGGTCAACAAGGCTAAGATTTGAAGCTTTTTCATGGTGCATTCTCCTTTATAACAATATAGGTTTGGACAACGCCTTAATCAGGCGGTTGTTTCTTCCACACGAACGGCTGGCGGGAGGCTGAGGCGCCGCAAGATCTGCTGTACTTCCGAAAGCTGAGAGACTTCCACCAGGGCCAGTAACAGCACCTGCTCGGGCCTGTCACGGCTCAGTGCCGCTTGATGGTCGTCTTCCTGCCGGATGCCAATCCCGATCACACCGCCCAGCATCATGCCAATGAAAGCGCCTCCCAGGATGCCGGCCAACGCAATCAATGACCACATATTGGGTGATTGGATGCCAAAGCTGCCGGAATGTGCGGCCCAGTCCATGCTGGTGGCGGCAATCGCACCGATCACACTGCCCCACAACCCGCCCCCGACCGCACCCGAGATGCTCGTTTCCAGCACCGTGCTGCCTCTCCCCTCATAGCTTTCCAGAGCCTTCAGGTTTTCCACCGATTTGATCTGACAACCGCTGCCATCCAGTTCACGCAGGGCAAGAGCCGCTTCCCTCCGGGTATCGAACAACTGTACCAGCAGATGGTGGCCCCCGATGCCGTGCAGCCACTGCACGCGCTCGACGGCCTGCTGCACCTCCTCATACTGGCGGACCACCAAACTCTTTGTTTCATGGAACATATCCATCTGCAGCGCCCGCTCATAGGCGCGCACAGCCACCTGCTCACCCAGCAAGACTTCCTGCAGGACGATCCGTTCCCTGTCACTTCTGCCCGGCGACAGAGCGGCGAAGATATCGATGCGGCCGCGATGAATGATGCCCCGGATGCTGCTCCTCGGCTTCAGGTCACTGCCCAGATGCGTGATCTCATTCAGGATCTCAGCCTTGAAGCGGGAGCGCTGCTGGGCATAGGACTTGAACAGAATCTTGATGGCGCGGTTCTCCATATTGGCCGCGCAGACGGCATAGCCCTTTTCACCAGCTTCCACGATCCGATACAAATATGCCAATCCCTGAATCGCTCTTTTCGTGTTCACTACGCCACTTCCTTTCTGTCGGTTGAGGATGACCATAGCTTCCGTACACGGAGAACGCTTGTCACTTCAAATACTGATTATTAAGTCAAAACAGAGTCGGATGCGGCTGGAGGCTAAAGGTGAGCCTCCAGCCCGACTCCCCACTGCCAGCTACGGGAGATCAAATGCATCCAGATCCAGGTTACTGGCTGTCAGCCCTTTTGCTGTCCCATCGAAATAAACGGACCAGGTGCCCCCGTTGTAATAGGCAACATCCTCATCCTGCACCGCTCCAAGTCCCGGCACTGTGGTATCTGCATTGAACGACACGTAAAAATGAGTTGCATCCACCCGGACCAGACCGTCGACATCCGCGCTACTCGCCAGGCCCAGGCTTCCGCTGCCAGAGGCGTCCACCACGCGGGTATAGGAGCTTCCGCCGTTCCAGACGTAAATGTCAGCATCGTCAGCGGAGCCGCTTACACCCGGCGGAAGAGTATTGGTGTCCGTGGAGAAGTACAGTTTTCCGCCGACAATACTGATGGCATCGAGGTCTGTGCTGGCAAGGCCATTCACACTCCCATCAAAGAACAGGGACCATGTACCGGCGTTATAGAAAACCACATCCTCATCATCTACAGTCCCAAGCCCCGGGACGGCTACACTGCCCGCAAAGGACAAATAGAAGTGGGTGGCATCCACCCGGTCGAAACCGTCTACGTTTGCACCACTCGGCAATGCAAGCAGGCTGCCGGTACCGCTCGCATCGAGACTTCGACTGAAGGTTGATCCGTCAAAGAAATAGATGTCCGCATCATCTGCTGTGCCTGATACGCCCGGCGGATTGGTATTCCCGAGCGTTGAGAAATACAGTGGACTTCCCGGCGAGCTGGTGGGAGTTATAGTCGGTGTGCTGCTTGCCAGGGCCGTTGCTGTATTCGTTGGAATCGAGGTCGGTGTGTCGCTTGGCTGAACTGTGGCCGTGGGAGTTCCCGAGGCCGTGGGTGGTGGAGTTGTATTCGTGGGCATCGGAGTAAACGTGGAAGCAGCCGTGGGCGACACAGGTGTGTTTGTCGATGTCACACTTGAAGCGAAGAATACATCCACCGCGATCCAATCCAGAGAGAAGTCACGTGTGATGTCGCTGGCATTATCCTGGACTCGGATCTGGAAATTGGCACTGCTTAATTGATCCGCTGTCCAATTGTTGCCCCAGGTATCAGAGGCACCGCCTACGATGTAAGAAGCAAGTGTCGTTTCGAGGGTTGGGGTCATCTTCCAGGCTGACCAGGTAGCGCCATGATCGCCAGAAAGAGAGACACACACTTTCGGTGCTCCAACCGTTGAGTCAACTTTCGCATCCAAACGGACTTGAATCCCCTGGATCATCGTGCCGGCTGGCACCACAAGGTTGTAGTTATAGAACTTATGGCGGTCCTTGCCGCTATCTGTACAAAGAGTGCTGGTAGTAGTCCCACTATTGTTGTCCACCGCAAATAGTCCATCGCTCGCGAACGCGTTCGTTGGGCTGACCTCGTAGCCGTTGCCATCGCCGCCGGAAATAGCGGCCTGGGCGCCCGGGCCTTGCCAGCCTGTGTCACTTGGACCGGGCGTCGATGTGGCGGTGGGCGGGATGGGTGTATCCGTCAAAGTGGCAGTCGCCGTTTCAGTTGCGGTCGCTGTGAAAGTCGGGAGAGGCGATGGCGTCTCTGTCGGGGCGCTGGGAATATATTGATAGGCCGCGAGCAAATCCAATCGGCCGTATCCGTATACATCGTCGGGGCCAGCAATTCCCAGGTCCGCGGCGGAGGCGATGAGCGCGTTCTCCTGCTGCGAGGCAGAGAGATTCGGATAGGCGGACAGCAGCAGCGCCAGTCCTCCGGCTACGTGTGGTGCAGAGAGCGAAGTACCGGACTGTATGGTGTAAGACGCATTGAGGTCGGTCGTATTAATATTCACGCCCGGAGCGACCAATTCCGGGAAGACCCCTGTCGAGCCTCCGCAGGTCGAAGGTCCGCGGCTGCTCAGGCTGTAAATCGAATTGCTGTTGGTGATCGCACCCACTGCAAAAGCGGATGGATTGTTGGCCGGGCTGGCACTGGTCGAAGCAGATGGGCCATAGTTACCGGCCGCGAACACCGGCAGGAGGCCAGCCGCGCGCATGGCCTGAAGATCGGGTTCAAATTCAAGGTTGCAGCCCGGCGCGCTGAAAGCCCACGAGTTGTTGACCACATCGGGAGCATCCGCGGTGGTCGGATCATTATCCGGATCGAGCAGCCATTGATAGGCCTGATGGATGGCAGTCGCGGTCGAACTGCCCTGGTCATTAAATATGCGGGCGGCAATCCATTGTGCGCCCGGGGCGACGCCGATGGAAGTCCCACCGGCGTCGCCGCCAAGCATCACCCCCATGGTCCATGTTCCATGGCCGCTCAGATCAATCGGGCTGTTCGGATGCTGACCGAACGGGTCAAACCAGCTATTGGTCCCCCCGCGCCAGCGAGCCGATAATTCCGGATGAGTCAAATCGACCCCGCTATCCACGTTGGCGATCACGGTACCCTGCCCGGTGTATCCCAAAGCCCACAGGGAAGGTGCATTGATCAAATTGATGTTTGGCTCCGGGTTGCTCAAAGCCAGGTCGGCGGAGGAAACGGTTGTGATATCGATGCCATCGGGTGTGACCGAATAAACGTCCGGCAGCGCCGCGATTTCCTGAATGGTCGCCGCATCCGCGGTGACAGAAAAACCGTTAAACACCCAGAAGGAGGAATAATCGCTCACGCGGCCCTGTTTGTTGCGCAGTTTCAAAAAAAGCTTGACCGGTCCCTGTGTGCCGTCCGCAGTTCCTTTGAGTGACTGGATGATTCTGGAAAGCCGATCACGCCGCTTCAAGCCCCTTCCATCCGGCAGGTTGGCGCGCTGGCGCAACTGCACGATGACCGTGGTCATCGTGCCGGGCTGAAGTGAGCTGAGGCGGGTATTCAACGCGGCATCGATCTTGTTTTCTCTGGCCGGCAGCAGCCGGTATGAAGGCTGGGAATTCGCGCGCGCAATTCCCAGGGGTCCCAGAAATGAGACGAGAAGCAGTGCCAAAATCACGGAAGAACGGAGCAGCTTCAACTGTATTCTCCCCTTATCGGACGATCACCGGTTCAATGCGTACGGGACCCAACACAAGACTCACTTCCGACCCAACGTGCACGATCTGCTGGGTGGGAAAGAACATGGTGAAAATCTTCCCCGTCTTCAAGCGAGGGCCGCTGTGCGAATGCATGTGCGGAGCCAGGATCAAAACCTGCTGGTTGACGAGTAAAGCCGCCTGGTTCTGGAGGATGGCGTGAGCCTTCTCCGGATCGATGACTCTGACGCGCACATCCACGATGCTGTCCATCATTGAGATCGCGACCAGCGATACCTGAATGCCATATTTATCCTCCAGCTCGGCAAAGGTTGTTGGCGGCGTGCCACATACCTCGCTGACGGAACCTACATGATGCCCAAAGGCCTTTGTCACCGCAACGTCCCAGCGATACGTGGTCATGCCGATCAACGCCACCAGAAGCAGGGCCAGAGCCAGAGCTGGATACGGGGGTCTAAGGTTGGATAATGGAAGCAATTCGCCCGATGGAATCCTCCACGGCTGCAATAAAAACAGGAGAATGAAAACACCTTCCACTGACAATGAAACGATACCATAGGGCGAGAACCATTCTTCGACATCCATACCGGGCATACCCAGTGTCCTGCTCCAGGCGTACCCTGCAATGGAACCGACTGCGATGACGAGCCCCAGGCTCCAACCCCAAATTTGGCGGTGATAGATCCCGAATGCAGCGATCAGAGCGCCGAAGAAATTGGCCGCGAATAAATAGCCCATATAGGCGGCTTCTTCATATTCGCCCTGTGCCGTCATGAGGTGGAGCAAACCCGTCGCAAGGATCAGGACGATCCCAAACCAGTGAAGGAACTTCGATCGCGCGGGGGACATTTCTATTTCTCCGCCAGCAGGATTTTTAGATCGGAGGCCATATCTTCGGGGGCTGTCTCCGGATCGAACCTCAGTCGCAGCCTGCCTCCCTTATCAATTACATACGTGAAGCTGGAGTGAGTTTCGCCGCCATCCAGAACCTCTACGTCATAGGCGTCCCATAGCTTTGACAGTTGATCCACGGTCCCCGGGATTCCAATATAGGACGGGTCGAATTTCCCCAGGAAATCCTGGAGTGCCTGCGGCGTATCACGGATGGGGTCTGTGCTGACCAGCACAACTCGTACATCGCCAGCGCTGGCGCCTAATATCCCAAGTGCCTGTTTGATGTGTGCCATCGTCAGCGGACACTCATCCACACAGTTCGTAAAACCAAAGAATACCAGGACCACTTTGCCTTGCATTCCGCTCAACTGAAATGGATTCCCGTTCTGATCCATCATGCTGATCTCGGGCGCGGCAGTTACCGGATTGACCTTTTCGCCCTTAAAAGAGGCACAGGATGACAGGACAAATAACAAAATGGCACACACGAGCAGGAACGGTTTCCGTTTCATATATCCCTTCTATTGAGCATTGATGGCTTCCACCGCGATATCCCCGAAGAGAATGATCACAGACCCGCCGGGCTTCAAAGCGTTTCCCGAATTTGGGAACAAAACGAATACATCACCGTTATCTTCGAATTTGATCTCCTGCTTGGCCGTCTCTTCGGATGCGCGCAAGAGGACATTGTTTTCCTTGATCAATAAGGCGGGGAAGTGCTTTTTATCGCCCAGTAATGATTTTGCTTTTTCGCCGTCAGTGATCTTCAAGCGCAGATCCACCATCCCGCCGGCCGCGGTGACCGCGATCAAGTTGACGCGCAGACCATATTTTTCTTCAAGCACGGTCTGCGAAATCATGGTCGTCCCATCCAGGACAGAAGCAGAGCGCGTCCGCGTGGCATTCCATGCAAAGAAAGCAGCAACTAATAAAGCCAGGATAATTGCAATCGGTAGATACTTGGTCGTGCGAGAGCGATTGGCTGCAAGTATGGCGGTCATATTCTGAGTTATCTTTCATGAGTCGGAAGCCATGAATGAATCAAAGCTTCCGACTCATTGCTGTTCTGGAGGCTCATCATGGATGAGCCTCCAGAAATCGAAACACTAACTATGGAAGATCGAAAGCATCGATGTCGAGGTTGCCGCTGCTATCCAGGCCCAAAACTGAGCCGTCGAAGTAGATCGACCAGGTGCCGGCATTGTAGTAGACAACATCCTCATCTTGCGCCGTGCCTGCGCCACCCGGGAGGGTCACGCTGCCATCGAAGGACATGTAGAAGTGGGTTGGGTCCACCCGGACAAATCCGTCGACATTGGCGCCGCTGGGAAGGCCCAGGCTGCCGGTACCATTGGCATTAACCACTCGGGCAAAGGATGTGCCATTCCAGGAGTAGATATCGGCATCATCTCCACCGCCGGTTACACCGAAAGGCTGCGTGCTGTCGCTTGTGGAGAAGTAGAGAATTCCACCGACAACGCTGATGGCATCCACGTCTGTGCCGCTCAGGCCGCGGGAGCTTGGCGTACCATCGAAGTAGACCGACCATGTACCGGCGTTGTAGAAGACAACATCTTCATCCTGGACATTTCCGATGCCCGGTACACTTACGGTGCTGTTGAAGGACATATAGAAGTGCGTGGCATCCACCCGGTCAAATCCGTCGACGTTGGCGCCACTGGGCAGGTTATAAGGTGCAGCGGAAGCGTCGATCACCCGGGTAAAGTTCGAACCGGAGCCCGGATAGAAGTAAATGTCCGCATCGTCTGCACTGCCACCCGCTCCCTGTGGATTGGTGTTCCCAAACGTTGAGAAGTAGATCGAGGGCTGAGGCGGGAGTGCAATCGTGAATATCTGGCCCACGAATGGCAGGCCTGTGCTGGTCATCGCGTTGCTAGCCAGATCCGCAATGCCGGTTGGAGAGGTCAGGTTGAGGCCAATCGTTCCGCTGCCGGTACCGGTAGTAGCCGTGACGGTCCACGTGGTTCCACCGCCGGTCACCGCAGTGATGCTTGAGGTGCCGCTCAAACCAGTGCGGACAGTCGCGAAGTTGCTCGCTGCCACGCCGGTCACAGCTTCAGAGAAAGTGACCTGCCACTGAACGCTCGTCGCGCCGGTCGGGTTGGCGCCAATTCGGTTGATGCTGACAACCGTTGGCGGAGTCCGGTCGATCGTGAGGCTGTAACCGCAATTCATCGTGCCCCAGTTGCCGGCCGCGTCCCTGGCGTGGATGCAGATCGGGTGGAGGCCATTGGTCAGTGCGTTCACTACCACCAGCGGGATATCGGCGAAACCGGGTTCCGCAGGACTGTTGAAGTTGCCATCATTGGCGACGAAGACGAAGCCCGTACCAAACGTACCCGGCGTATCGAGGAAGCCTTCCGCATTGGTGAGATTCGAGCCGCCGGAAGATGCATCACTGAAGCTGGCGCTCACGCGTACAGCCTGAACCGAAGTGCTGAGGCCGAGGGTCCCGTTGTTCGGATCCGGCGCCGCGCTGACACTGGTGGTGGAAGGACCGGTATTGTCGATCACAAGCGTGGTACTGGTGAGAGCACCCCAGTTGCCTACTGCATCCCTGGCACGGACCGCGATCACATGGGAGCCGGACCCTTGTGCCGGGATTGTGGCATTCAGGGTCTTTACCGGGGCTGGTGTGCCCACTGCAACAGATGTCCCGGTGCCGGGCGCAGGCGTTCCAGCGGGATCAATGAAGTATTCCGCAGCGTCAATATTGAGATTGCCGGTCGCGCTGTCATCCGCAGTGAAGGACAGGTTCACGCTGACCAACCCATTGCTCGGGTTGGGATTGAGTGCGAGGCCGCTCGTTGTTGGGCCGGCATTATCCTTGATCAGGTTAATGGTGCCGGTCGTGCTCCAATTGCCCAATGCATCCTGCGCACGCAATGAAACAACATGCGTTCCTGCAGTAAGACCCGCCATGGTAGCAGCGGAGATAGTAGCGTTCAATGCTACAACAGGCGCCGGAGAACCAACTGTGATCGGCGTGTGAGCGCCGGCATCGATCCAGTATTCGGCCGCAGTGACATTGCTGTTGCCGGTTGTCGTGTCATTTGCGTTGAACGACAGAGCTACAGAAACTGCACCGGTGCTGGGATTGGGTGAAAGTGTGATCGAGGAGAGCAGCGGACCAAACGTATCTGTACCGGACGTTAGGTTGCCTACTGCCAACAATGTCAGCATACCTCCCAGACCCGCATTGGCGCCTGTCCCGGTGTTATTTCGAAGCAGCATATTTGCATCGTATAAGGCAAACTTGCTGCCATCCGCGACCGAAGCCGGTATATTGACGATGGTATCCAGTGTCTGTCCTGGAGCCATGGTTTCAGAGGCCATCTTGTGGGCCAAGGCAAAGGGACTTCCATCCTGTGCGATGACCGTCTGAGAGAAGCCCAGCAAGCTCATGGCGTGAGCCTGCAGACCTGCGTTGACGTAGCGCAGCAAGACCTTGTTCCCCGCGGTCGCAGAGAGGTTTGCTGTATTGGGATAGGCGTTGCCGTTGATCAGGAAATACTGTGGTGCAAAGCTGCGCATGTCGAAGCTGGCAGGGGTCGCACTCGTATTGAGGGTTGTGTCCAGTTCGCTGAGAACCACGACCTGCTCCGCATCGAAGGCAGTGGAGGAGCTTCCATAGGCCTGCAGAGGGGCTCCGGTGGGCCGGACAACCAGCGCACCATACATCCCCATGGCCACCTGATGCTGAGAATTGGGCCTGAGGCCAGCCTCATAGAGGAACGTGCCCGGCCGGCTGGCTGTAAAGGTATATGACTGAGCGCCGCCGGGAACTACACCGTTTGTATCCGGGATCATCTCCTGACCCTGGAAGAGCAATGAGGTACTTTCCGTCAAATTATTGTGGAGGGTCAGGACCACCGTCTCATCCTGATTGACGGTGAGCTGCGGGCCGGGCAGGCTGGCAACCGGGCTGCCGCTACAATCGCCAAGTACATAGCCCCAGATCGGAACATTCACACCACCGGGCATGGTCGCTGTCCCTGCAGTCGCGCACAGGTCAATCGTCGTGGTTGGGCCCGCGGCCGCGATCGAGAAAGATCGTATGACATTCGGGGCGGGATCGTAATTGGTGTTGCCAGCTTGTGAGGCGGTGATCGCACAGGAGCCTGCACCTACAATGTGAACCAGAGTTCCAGAAATCGTGCAGCTGGCGGGTGGCGTCGCGGAAAACGTAACGGGGTTGCCAGACGCGCCGCCGGAAGCACTCACATTAAAGTCTGGGGAGCTGGTGGTTTTATTCGCCAGCGAACCAAAGGTGATCGTCTGGCCTGCCCTGCTGACGACCAACGAACCGTTCGCTGAGGGAGCACCGATACCGGTCGATGCACGGATCACGAAAGGATACGTGCCCGCCGCGATGGATAGACTGGCTGTTTTCGTGAGAGTCAGCGTGACCGTCCTCGAGGGATTCCCTGAAAACGAAGTCGCTCCACTGGGTGAAAACGAGACGCCAGCAGGCAGGCCAGTGATATTGAGCGTGAAGCTGCTGGGGAAGCCGGACGACCTCGTCACAGTGACGCTGTAGGTCGCGCTGCCGGCAGAACTGGCATAAGTGAGAGTTCCGGATTGGGCTCCGATCGTGATTCCATTCACTGCCGCCGCAGCCGGCGTCACATTGACCATGAACGCAGCCATCAGCATCGAGAGGAGAATGGTCAGCCGCGTGCCCATACTCACGAATCTTGTTAGAAGTTTGTTCGTATTCATGTTAGCCTCCTCTATGGGCAGTTGTTAGGCTGCGGTGGATCGACCCTGAGGTAGGTGATCGGACCGGACATGGTCTGCCCGAACGCATCCAGTTGGAAGAGGGCATGGTTGTGCGAAATGATGTAGTACTCGCCGCACTGGTTCAGTGTGCTCTTCCCGGGCGGCAGTGTTTCCATCTTGCCCAGGTAAGGACTTCCGCTGAAGAACATGCCCAGTGTCAGGTTGACCAGATCGGGCGGCGCAACCGGGACAGGATTAGTGGTCTCGTTGTAACCCTCAGCGTCATACCATTTGAAAATCGAATCCCAGGTCTGGCCTGGACCGATGTTGAACGAGAACTTTTCGTACGACAGGTCCTGACCACCGGGACCTTCCAATGGGTTTCCATCGCGCCCAATCGTCAGGCCGTTGTTGGCATGTGGATGGAAGGGATATTCCTCCGTGCCTACATTGATGAAGCGTTCCACACCAGGATACGGATGAGCCGAGACATCAAAGGGATGAATCCGTGCCAGCGCGCCATAAGGCTGAGTGGGCAGCCAGGGAGCAAAGTTATCGGCGATGCTATCGGGGAAGCCACGTCCATTGATCATCCAGTACCGCGCACGGTAGTTGTTCATATTGAAAGCCTTGTTCATTTCAACTGCCTGGTGTTGATACGGATCGATCTCGGAAAGCAGGGCCATAAAATCTTCTTCAGGCGTGAATTGGCTATCCGCCCGGTTGTACACGTAGTTGGCGCCCATGCTGGGCCGCACGATCAAGGCGCCAAAGAGACCCATGGGTACTTGCATCTTCGGGTTCGTGCCGCTCTCGTAGATGAAAGTACCGGGCTTGGAGGCCACGAAACTGTAGGTGATACTTCCGCCAGGGCCAACGCTGTTCGTCAGCGAGTTGTTTGCCAGATCCGGCTGAGCCAGAGCACCGTCCGCCTGAACGTTCTCCTGCCCCGGGAAGATGACCGAAGTCCTGATGGGAGAACCAAGATAAGTGGTCCCCGATTGGACGGTAATAGAATTGGTCAGTGTGACCGTCACCGTATCGCCCTGATCAACGCACAGGACCGGGCCGGGGTGTTGGAAGGATCCGCCAGTTGAGGCAAAGCTCCACATGTACATGGTGTTCATGTCGGGCATCTGGATATAACCACTCTGCGCCTCGAGCGAGAAAGTCGGACCTTCGGTGCAGACCACACCAACCGCAGGTTGACCCTGAGCCAATGCAGAATGAACATTAGCTGTCGAGCTAAATGCCATCAAAAGCAGCACGAGGGTCAGGCTCAACCGCGTCCAGATTGATTTTGAAGTAAGCATTTTGATACTCCTTTTTGACTGGTCGATGCCTAGGCAACCGAGTCGTCAGGGT
>JAKOVF010000314.1 GCA_029782225.1 Chloroflexota bacterium
TGTGATTGCGTAGGTGCCGACGTTCTGACCTGCTTCGCGGCTGAGTGCGCCGGTGAACGTGACGCCGCTCTCAGAGGAAGTGTAAGTGAGCGCCGGGTCAGACTCGCCAAATACCTTGCTCTTCGGATCGGCAGTGACTGTGATAGGCTTCGGAGTGATGGTGAAGTTAGCCGGTATGAAATTGATCGAGTAATTACTGCCGGCAGAGAGGCTGCCCTGTGTGATGGCGTAGGTGCCGACGTTTTGGCCTGGTTCACGGCTGAGTGTGCCGGTGAACGTGGCGCCGTTCTCAGAGGAAGTGTAAGTGAAGACCGGATCAGGTTCGCCGAAGACCTTGCTCTGATTCGGGTTGGCTGTCACCGTAACGCCTCTGGGCGCAATGGTGAACTGCGCACCGTGATAGATCAGGGAATAGTTACTGCTCAGCACCAGTGTCCCCTGGTTAATGCTGTAGTCACCCACATCTTCGCCCTGCTGTCGGCTCAATGCACCGTCAAAGGTATCGGCTCCGACGAGCGACGGCGTAAAGGTGAAGGTCAATTCGGGATCGTTGGCACCGTAGACCTTGCTCTTTGCTTCGGCTGTAACTGTGATGACCTTTGCAGCAATACTGAGCTTAGCGGATGCGAATACCATTGTGTAATTGGCGCCGGCCGAAAGCGTTCCCTGTTGAATGTCATACTGACCGACATTCTCACCTGGGACGCGGCTGAGCGTGCCGCTGAACGTATCCGAGCCTATCAGCGCGGGCGTGGAACTGTAGGTTAGCGTGGGATCGGGATCGCCGTAGGTCTTTGCCTGTGCATCGGCGGTGACGGTGATGGTCAGAGGCGTGATCTCAAACTTGGCGCCTTCATAGATCAAAGTATAGTTACCGCTGAGGGTCAGCGTGCCCTGATTGATATCGTACTTACCGACGTTCTCACCCGGCGCACGTTCAAGTACACCGCTGAATGTATCGGATCCGACGAGGGCTGGCGTGAAGGTGTAGGTGAGCGCCGGATCAATCTCTCCATAGATCTTGTTATTTGCATTGGCCGTTACAGTGATGGATTTGGGCGTGATCGTGAACAGTGCGGAGGTAAAGTGGATCGTGTAGTTGTCACCCGCCGCGAGAGAACCCTGCGTGATGGCATAGGTGTTGACATTCTCACCCGCTGCACGGACAAGCGTGCCGGTGAAGGTGACACCGCTCTCCGATGAAGTGTAGGTCAGTGCCGGGTCGTTCGTGCCGTATTCCTTGCTCTTTGCTTCGGCAATCACATCGATCTCTTTCGCTGTGATGGTCAGGCTTGCGCCGGTGAAATGGATCGCGTAGTTGCCGCTGGCGGCCAGTGTGCCCTGCGTAATGGCATAGACCCCAACATTTTCTCCCGGTTCACGAGTCAATCCACCGCTGAACATATCATTGCCGATCAACGGATCAGAGGTGTAAGTTAATACAGGATCATTCCCGCCGTAGACTTTGCTTTGCGGATCGGCTGTGACAGTGATCTGCCTGGGCGTGATGGTGATGGTAGCTGTATCGCTGCTGCTTAGATGATTGACATCGCCCGCATACTCGTAACTGGCGGTGCATGGCGTCTCACTGACGTTGACGGGCTCACCCGAGCATGCGCCGCTGTAGGTCGGCTCGGGGGTCAGGTCGAGGCCTGCGCCCGTGATGTGGACGGTTGCGGGATGCGGGCTGCCATCATATATGAATGCACCGCCGCCGGAAATCGTGGTGATGGAGACTGCCTTTGCAATGTTCAACGTGTCTGTGGTCGAGCCGTTATAGTTCGGATCATTGATTGTGGCAACCACTTCATAACTGCCCGCATCGGTTGGAACTATTTCGGATCCGTTGTATGTGACGCTGACAGTCAGCCCATCCGGAACGGTTATGAACGTCACCGGCCTGGGTGTGCCGTTGTATGTCTGGTTCAGATTATCCAGCGTGATCCTTGCTGAGGCTGTCGTGATATGCAGGATCCCGTCCGTCGCTGTGACATCGTAGTTGGGATTCGCGCCGAGCGCTACGGCGATCGGGTAATCACCCACGCCCGAGAGCTTGACCGCCGTGGTGCCGAGCGTGAAGCTGAGCATATCGCCGTTGACCGTTCCAGTGACGGTAGCCGTTAGAGGCGGATTCTCATCGCCGTATGCCTTGCTCTTGTCATCCGCTGTAACCGTTGCGGCCTTCTTCTCTACCGTCAGGCTGCCAGGGACGTACGTGATGGTGTAGTTCCCAACGCCCGTTCCAACCGCTGTGCTTGGGGTGATTGGATAAGGGGAGCCTGCCACACCGGCTGTCTCTGCTGCACCTGAACTCGTCAGCGTTACGCTGGTCACTGCATCGCCGTGGATGAAGCCGTCTGTTGTGAACTCGGTGCCGGCAAACGTGACCAGCTCGCCGTAAGTCTTGCTGCGGTCGTTTGCGGTAACAGTCGCGGACTTCGGCGTGATATCCAGCGTATTATCAGCATAGCTGAAGGCATAGTTGTTATCGACTCCGTCCGCACAGATAATGGGATAGCTGCCGACGCTGCTGAATTGGCCAGCGGTGGTTGTGCAGGCAGGTGGAGTGTCGAGCACAGAGGAGTCATCACTGCCCTGGAAACCGCTGTAGGCGAAGGGCAGTAGCGGATTGACCTCACCGTACGCCTTCGACTTGTGATCGGCAGTGACGGTCAATACTGCCTTACCGACCTGCAGTGTCTCACTGGCAGAGCCTTGATAGTTAGGCTGAGTGACTGTCGCAACGACTGCATAACTTCCCGCGTTTGTGGGCGCAGTTGTTGAGCCGGCATACGTCACCTCAACGGCGATACCGGCAGGATCGGTTGTGACGGTAACAGGTTTCGGCGTACCATCATACGTCGGGTTGAGTCCTCCGAGTGTCACGACAACCGGAATATTATTGACTCTGACCGTTGTCGTCGCGGTCCCTTCACCACCCTGCGAATCCGTCACTTTCAGGTGGACAGGATAGTTCCCAAAGCTTGGCCATGTGTAGCTGGGGTTTTGACCGCTTACTTCGTACGTACCGTTGTCATCCATATCCCATTGATACGTGGTGGGTGCCGGGCCCCAATCGGTTGCTGAACCACTAAAGCTGATTGCCGTTCCTGCGTTGCCACTGTAAGGCCCGCCAATGATCGCCTGTGGCGGATGAATATTCAGCTGAACATTCCGGCCAGTGTGCCATGCGCGTGTAGCAACCACACGCCCGTCGATCTTGAAGGTAAGGATTTCGCCTTCGACGCCACCCTCCTTCGCTGTTGTGCCGCTGATGTCGCCGGGCACATCAACCGAGTAAACAAGGTTCGAGCCAAACACACTGATCGTAGCAGTAGCAGCCGGTCCGGCAATGCCTGGGACGAAGACTTCGATAGTGTCTCCGGACTGTGGTGGGTTGTCGATAATGTGGATCTCACCGTAGAAACTGGATGGCAGAGGCGGAGGAGGAGTTACTACATTCACGTGGATCGTGACGGTTGCGACATTGCTGTTTTCTGTACCGTCATTAGCCCGGTAAGTGAATGTGTCATCGCCGTTGAAACCGTCATCTGGGGTGTAGGTGAACGAACCATCAGGATTGAGAGTAAGAGTGCCGTTCAATGGATCCACAACCTTAACTGCCGTGAGTGGATCGTTATCGGTGTCGGTATCGTTACTGAGGACACCAGGCGCGTCGATATTCAATTCGACGCCTTCGTTCGTGCTGTATATGTCGTCCACGGCGACAGGGGCGCGGTTTGTGTTGCTAACAACCCAATGGAATGATTTGATGTCCGAGCCGCCGTTGCCATCGCTGACGCTGACCAGGACCGGATGGTCACCGGCCGCAGTGTAGGCAAGGGTACCGGTGATCAAGCCAGCAGTGTCCATCGTGAGGCCCGTAGGTAATCCACTGGCAGAGAAGGTCAGGGGATCGTTATCGGCATCATTCGCCACGACCTGCAGGCTGACCACATCGCCTTCCGCGTTCGTCTGATCAGCGGGCTGGGTCAGGATGGGCGAGTCATTGACTGCAGTGATGGTGATGGAAACGGTTGCGATATTGCTGTCAACTGTTCCATCATTGACCTTGAAGGTAAACGAATCGGATCCGTTGTAGTTGGCTGCGGGGGTGTAAGTGAGATTTGGAGCAGTGCCGCTAAGAGTCCCATGTGTGGGTCCGTCAACGGGGATATACGTGAGGAGATCGCTTTCAGGATCCGAACCTGTAAATGTAATATCCTTTGCTGTGTCCTCGTTTGTTGTAACACTCTGCGGATCGGCGACTGGAGGATTGTTGGACTGTCCTTGTTCTACCGGACCGACAAAGGAAACCGGTTCAGGCGTGGTGTACTCACGGATCAACACCCAGTCTGCATCGACTGCTGGACTCCCCTGGTAACTATTGATTTGCAGATTCAGGGGCATCGAGGGGATCGTGCTCGTGTGTGTGCTGCGTAGAGCGCCATCTACCACGAACTTGATCTCTCCAGGTTTCCACAAGAGGTCCCACACCTTCCAATCGGTGCCCTCGTTTAGGTTATATCCCCAGGTAAATGTGCTGTTGTCCGATGTGATCGACCTGATGAGACCATCCCAATTTGTAAAGGCAGCATCGTTCTTTCCGACGGTGAGCTTGGCGGAATTGAATCCGATATCTGCATAGTTGGCGTAGGTCGTGAACCTGGCCTTGGTTCGCATCGCCTTATACAAGAACGTCGACTGTGAACGGAGGTAGGCATCTGGACTATTGATCGTCGCCACAGAGCTGCTCACATGCACGCCGGCATTCTGCCATTTTGCCGGATCGAGATAGCCAGTGACGCCCGATTGCTTGGCGTTGATCCACCACATCACAGTCTTGGAGTTTGGCCCAACGCCTGCCATATCTATATCGCCATCCATATCAATATCGGCTAGATATGAATCATGTGCATAAGCTGTATATACCGAATTGCTGTCGATGGTGTAGCCCTGCCAAGCCGCCATGTTGCGCGGATCAGCGGGCCGTCGATACCAGCGGAAGATGCCGCTTGAGCCGGACGGGTCTGCATCCATACCAAGGTCGAGGTCGCCGTCGCCGTCGATATCAGCGGCCTGCACCCGGTTGGCAATGGAGATCAGGCTGCTTGTTTCGACCACCCACTCACGCCAGTTGGCAGGGTTGCGCGGGTCGGTCGGATAGGGGTTTTCCAGCCAGGAGATCGTCGCGCCGTACGCACTGGCTCGTAGCACATCTAGGTCGCCATCGCCATCGAAGTCAACGAGCGACGTGTGGTAGGTGTTGCCGGCCAGGGGCACTCGCGTCCAGCCGGGTATGTTGGTTGGGTCGTTGGGGGCGAAATAAGCGTACAGGTAGTTCAGGGTGCCGCGGTTGCCGGCATACACGATGTCGGGGTTGCCGTCTTTGTCCAGATCGCCGATCTGGGCATCCGCTCCATCTCCCTGTGTGCCGTCAATGAAATACTCGTTCCATAAGGCGGGATTAAGCGCATCCGAACCACCCGGATTCTGATACCAGAACAGCCGGCCGGGGCTGGAGTCCACTGCTACCGCAATGTCGAGATCGCCGTCGGAGTCCAGATCGCCGAGGCCCATCGAGCGCGAGCCAAGCAACCCCCCGGCGCCGCTAGCCTGAATCGTGGTCTTGGCCCAAAGGGCGGTCGAGGTGCCGGGATTGTCCGCGGTGGGATCATAGACCTCAACGTAATGAGTGCCGGTTCCGCCGGCAAGGTAATCGTCTCGACCCGCGATCACGTAAAGTTTGTTGTCCAGCACGGCCGATTGCACGCCATCCCGTGGGTGCAGACCGTCGGATTTGCGTTCCCAGGTGTCAGTAGCCGGGTCGTATACATAGTTGTCAACGTGGAAGCCGCCGTCCAGGCCGTGCGTCACGTAAATCTTGCCATCGATAACAGGATTCTCGCGCGTCACTCCGTACTTGCTGACGGGCATTGGGGTGAGGGTCTGCCAACTGTCGGTGGCCGGGTCATAGACCTCGTTGACGTTGGTGGCACCGGATGGAGAGCCGTAGGAATAGCCGCCGATCAGGTAAATCTTGCCATCCACCACCGCCGTCGTGGTCCAGGTACGCGGGGTGGGCACACTGGCTTTAGGCTCATAGGTGTCGGTCGCCGGGTCATAAGCGTAGTGAGTGCCCTGGTAGAAGAGGTGGATGCGGTTGCCCAAGCGAATGCCCATCAGGCCCTGGTTAGCCAGACCCCCGGGCACATTCGTCACCCCGCCTGTGCCTACAAACTTCTGCACCTCGCCGGATGGCAGCCGGTCGGCGATCCCGATCGCCGGGATGGAACTGGCGTTGTAGGCGCTGTAGTAGAAGCGGGTATTGCCATTGAAGGTAACAATGTGGCCATACTGGTCAACCACCGGAGCGGTGCGATATATCTGTGCTGCGTCCCACTCGCCGGTGTCCCCTGGCTCCAGAACCTTCCCCTTGTCTGTCCAGTGGATAAGGTCGGGCGAGGTCAGCCAATCGATGTCGGTGCTACTGCTGCCGGCCCGCACCCCGTAAAGGTAGTACAAGTTATCGGCCGGGTTCTTGGAGAGATCGATGTGGCCGATACCGGAGCCGTGCGCGGCATCAGTGGGGAGATCGAGCGTCGGGTTGTTGGCATACCGCGCCATGTTCTCCACATCGTTTGTAGCGTTGTTCCAGGTGAAGGTGGCAAACCCGGCTCGCCCGCGGTTATTACCGGCGCCCTCGTCCACGTAGTAGAGGGTGAAGACTCCATTCTCGTAGAACAGGGTTGGGCACTGCAGCAGGGACGTGCCGTTCGTCTTTTCCCATTCCTGCCCGGCCGCATCATTCCCGCCTAGAATGGCCGGCAGCGGGTTGCCATTGACCGGCGCGCCATCGTATTGAGTCCAATTCACCCCGTCCGACGAGTAGGCCAAGCCGATTTTCTCGTCACCTGTCGCGTCCTGCCCGGCCCAGACCATGAACCATTTACCCAGGTCGGCAGCGTACAGCAAGTCGGGATCGGCATTCTCACCAATATTCCACCCACCAGACACGCCCTGCGGCACAACCGGATTGGAGATCCCGGCATCGGTCCAGTTGATCCCGTCGTGGCTGCGGAGCACGCTTGGGTTCTCCTGACTGGCGGGCGGGTAGGGCGTGTACACCATCCAGTACTCCCAACCGTTGTACCCGTTCGGGAAATAGACCAGATCGGGGTGAATCTCGCCGCTGGCAGCGTAGTTCGGCAGGTTGAGGGGGTTGCCTTGACCCCCGGCCAGCCAAGTGTTCGTGGTGGGATCGTAGATTTCGTGTTGATTGAGGGCGCCTGAGAGGTTGGTGCCACCAAAAATGTGAATCAGCCCGTTATATTCGACGGCGATGTGTCCCCAACTGGGACGCGGCATGTCGGCCAGCCTCGTCCATGTGTTACTGGAAGGAGTGTACTTGTAAACTTCGGCGCGTGGGTCAGGTGTACCGTTGCCGTGCCCGCCGAAGACATAGATTTCGCCATTGTAGATGGCTGCTGATCCATCACCCTGGAAATAGGGCAGCGGAGCGAGCTCCGTCCAGCCGGTGCTGCCCGGTGTTCCGCCCGGATCAGTGGCCAGAGGATCAGCCGGGTGGCGATACCAGGTCAGGGCGCCATTGCCCAGGCCATAGTCGCCCCAGTACTCCGAAAGGCTCAGGCCCACAATATCTTTTAGGCCATCGCCATCGATATCTCCGATCTGGAAGTCGTGGGCGTTGGGCAGGAGCGGGTCGATGGTGTACTTGGTCCAGGGGTCGTGCACGGGGTCGGCGGGCTGGCGATACCAGACCACCGACTGCGAAACGTAAGCATCGGCCACGATGTCAGGCTTGCCATCGAGATCGATATCTTCAACCATCACGTTATGCGAGCCACTGTAATTGTTATCCACCACCACGCGCTGCCAGTCTCCGTATAAGCCTTCAGGCGCTGTATCCTCGAAATCATCGAAGAAATCGAAGGTTGCATTGCCATCGCTCGCGGAAGTCACAACAGGGTTGCTATAATATAGATAGAGAATGGTTCCACCCGCCGGGATGGAGGGTATCTTAACCCAGATGGTAGCTCCGCTGGTTTCCCATTTTTCGATCCAGAGTGGCAACTGTACACCTGCAGTGTCCGTGATGCGCACATCACTGCCGTCAGGCTTGGCGTGATTGAAATCAAAGGAGGCATCAAGGCTGATCGGAACCTGGTAGTTGCTCAGGGTAGCTCCGGCGTTCGAGACCTCGATCATGCGCCGGTAACCCCATGCCGTATCGAACCACGGAGTCGGTGGATATTGGACTGTGGTTGTGACAGATACGCTGTTATTCGCAGTGTTTGGATCAAACTCCAGTGCGGAAACCGTTGCAGTGTTGGTAAATGTGCCAGCCAGAGACGGGCTGACACTTATCATAACAACTGAATCTTCACCGTTCGGGATCACCCCAAGGCTGCATGTTACCTGACTCCCTGCCGCCGAGCAACTGGGGCTTGAGTCAGCGGCGTTGAACGCCATTCCAACAGGCAGGGGGGCGTTGATTGCAGCGGTCGCTGCAGTAGGCCCCTGATTAGTAACAGTCACTGTGTAGATCAGAGTCTCACCAGTGTGCAGGCTATCCGGCGCGCCGATCATGACAATGGAGAGGTCTGCCTGCGGCACCGTTTCTTCGGTGCCCACGGTTGCACCCGGCTCCGGAGAGGAGTATTCGCGTACCAGCACCCAATCCGAGTTGATGGTAGGAGCTCCCTGATACGTATTGAACTGAGCAGTCAACGGAACGGATGGAACACGTGTTATATGGGTCCCTCGCAGCACGCCATCTACCAGGAACTTGACCTCGCCTGCTTTCCAGAGAATATCCCAGGTTTTCCAGTTCGTTCCTTCGTTGAGTGAATACCCCCATTCAAAGGTTGTGGCATCGGAACTGATTGATCGCACAACTCCGCCTACGGTCACAAACATCGCATCGTTTTTTCCGACTGTATTTTTATGCTCATTGAAACCAATATCTCCATAATTTGCGTAGACCGGGTATCTCGCCCGCGTACGAAGAGCCTTGTATTGAAATGTTTGCTTGGAAGAAACGCCGGCACCGGCCGCATTAACTGTCAGGATTCCGCCCGCGATGGATCCTCCCGGGCTGAACGTATTCCACTTGGTAGTATCCGGCACAGAGCCCGAATTGAAATCATCGAAGAGATTGAAAGTTGCGTCGCCGTTGCTCTCCGAAGTTGCCGTTGGGTTCCCGTAGTATAGATAGACGCTTGTGCCTCCGGCCGGGATCGATGGTATCTTGATCCAAATCGTTGCGGCCTGCCCGGCAGGATTCCAGCTTTCAATCCAGTAGGATAAAGACGTGCCATCCCCGGCCTTGAAGCGGATATCACTGCCGTCGCTGTTGGCTTTGCTGAAGTCGAAGGAGGAATCAAGCGTCACCATAACCTGGTAATTGGTGAGCGCAGTGCCTCCCGGATTGGCTATCGATATGGGGCGCCGATAGGTGAAAAAGCCATCGGATAGAAGCTGTGCCTTAAGGGCAGGAGCCGCCATCGGCGCCGCGCTGACCGGGCTGACCCCCACGGCCGAAAAGAGCATGGAGAGAATCACCAAGACGGAGCTGATTCGAGAGAACTTGACGAACAGAGTCTTTTGGAGATTAGTTTTCACAACGCCCTCCCAGGCTGGTGCCACTGAAATCCGAATTTCAAAACCATTTCTCAATCCTGCCGGAGCAGGGAGCTTCAGAGTTGGCTTTGAACGAATGGCGCTCACATACTTTGAATTGGATACTCAACATATTTGATGATCTATGTCTGAAAAACAAAAAACCGACCTCTACGGCCGGTTTCGCTATTCGCTCCTCAAGGACATTCGCTTCCGTGCGGCAACGTGTTCGGCGTGGGAAGCCTAAGCGACCAAATGGGATCCTTGGATCATCGCTCCCTATTACAGATGATTATTTGATTGTCCCCATACCGGTAAAGTCGCACTGTCTGATAACAGAGCAACCTCACCTTGCAGGATTGCAAGGCTGATGCTCTCAGTATACGGATTCGGTTTCCTAGTTACAATTATCCAATTTATCCCATATATGCTGGACTAATGTCATATTGGGACGAGCAACATAATGTGGATCGGGGAGCCGTGTGCACGACTCCCCGATCAGTCATCGATTCATTAGTTTCCGAGATACATTACGCTCCAGGGGTAAGTCGCGGTGACCTTGACCCAGTAACCCCATCCGGGTGTGAGCTGGGAGAGATCGTTGGCCCAGGCCGGGGATGAGGCGTCATACAGCTTCCAGGGGTCGGTCGTATCGCTGGCATGGAAGGCATAGACCAGCGAGAAGTTGCTGCCCAATGCAGCGGGCAGAGCGCGGTCAACGGCAGCGGGATAGCCCACCAGGTTCCAGCCGCCTGCATTCGTGGAGAGTTGGATCTCCGTGGATACCGGTACATTGCCTGCCACATCCAGTGTGCCTGCGGCGGTCATGTGGATCCAGAAGCCCATCCTCTGATCAACGCTGTTCAACGAGTTGGAGTAGTCCGGCGCGGTGGGTGAGTATTTCATCCAGTTGCCGCTACTGCTGTGACCACCGCTCGCATCCCAGGCATAGACCAGGTCATACTTGCTATTGATGCTGGAGAGCACAGTGGCAATGCCTGTGTTGGAGGGACTCAGGTTGAACGAGACCAGGTTCCAGCCGGGTACGAGAGCGAGGCTGTGAGTGGCTGCATTGATGGTCACATTAGCAGAGGCTGTAACGGCATTGCCATCATCGTCCGTAACCTGCAGGCCGACCGTGTAATTGCCTGCCGTGTTCCAGGTGTAGGTTGTAGATGCACCGAGCGTCTCATATACGCCGTTGTTGTCGAGGTCCCACGCGTAGGTGCAGACGTCAACCGTGGCGCAGATGGCCGAGCCAGTCAATGCAACCTGCTGACCGGCGACCCCGGTGTACGATCCGCCGGCACTTACGCTTGTGGGAGGCACGTCAATGACCGTGATGGCAGCGTTGTACTCGCTTACTCCCCCGTCCTTGTCCTTGATCTTGCCGGCGACGCTGCGTTGTCCCTTATCTGTGGTTGGACAGGAAGCCGTGCTGGTTGAACTCCAGGCCCCATAGCCGCTTCCACAGTTGAAGGCATATTCGAAGCCCGCGCTTGTATCGGCGCTGCTGGGATCGACAGGTGCGGTGAGGGACAAGGCAATCACAGCGCCTTCATCCACAGAGGCCGGTGCATTAAAGGTTGCAGTCGGCGCGACATTGTTCACGGTGATCAGGAAGGTACCTTCGTCAGTTCCGCCGTCTTTATCGGTTACGATTGCAGCCCCGCCATGAACAGCGGGACCATCGTCGAAGGTGTGGGTATAGGTTCCGAGGCTGCCAGCTGAAGTAAGAGACAGAAGCAGTGGCTGAGAGCCATCACCGAAACCTATCATAAGCGACCAGTTGTCATTTACGCCCGGGTCGGTGAAGGAACCGTAATTGATGTCGGCGGGGGCGCCCTCGTTCACGGTCAGGTCAGACCCTGGGGTGATGATTGGGGCGACGTTGGTCACGATGACCGTTGTGGTTGCACTGCCGATGCCGCCTGCATTATCACGTACCTGCACAGCGACAGGATACGAGCCATTGTCGCCAAACGTGCACGTGCTTGTGGTGTCTGATTGCCATGCGCCAAATGTGCCGTCATTCTCGCAGTCAAAGCGATATTCGAACGTGTCCGGGCCAGGATCGCTAGGTGTGGCAGTGATGGTGACAGGCGAGCCCTCGCTGACCGGGCCGCTGTTGCTGGCTGTCACGTTCGGCGCCACGTTGTTGACCGTAACCTCAACCGTGGCCGTGCCTTCGCCGCCCAGCGCATCGGTCACTTTCAGGCCAACAGTGAAGGTTCCATCCTGCGCGAACGTATGGCTCGCGGTCTGACCGGGCGTTTCATATTCCCCGTTGTTATCGAAGTCCCAGGCATAGGTACTTGCGTCGCTGCCCGCGTCGACGGCAGAGCCGCTAAAGGCAATGGCCGCGCCTTCATCCCCGCTGTAGGGACCACCGGGGACTGCCTCAGGCGGATGGATGTCCAGGCCAATGTTGGTGCCACTGTGCCAGGGGGCCGTCGCGACAATACGATCGTTGATTTTGAACGTGATCAGGTCGCCTTCTGCACCGCCCTCTTTTGCAGGCGTGTCAAGTACATCGCCCGGGACATCCAGGGTGTACGTCAGGCCGGAATGCGATGTGATCTGAGCGGTAGCTGCCGGGCCGGTCATACCCGGAAGATAGGCCTCCACCAGTTGGCCCACGCTGGGGGCACCTGCTGAGAAATGAATCTCACCGTAGAAGCTGGATGGCAAGGAGGGTGGGTTTTCGAAATTGAAGGTCGTGCAACCAGAGTCGGCGCACCAGGGCGTGAAATCAATATTGCCGCTGATTTGAGCACTGGGATTGCCGGCGGTTCCCCACCAGTTGGCGGAAGCATCAATGGTTGCACCTGAATAATCGTTTTGAACGCCAACCGTATTGCCGGTGATCATGGCGTTCTCCACTCTTACATTGTAGGTACTGGCGCTCACTCCACTGGCATAATCATCCATGTACACACCATAGTTGTGGCCGCTGATCGAGCCACCCTGAACGTTTATATTCAAGCTACCATCACCCGTGGTGTATAGGAAGTAACCTGTATCGCCGTTGTCGGTCAATATATCATTGGTGAAGTTTGCAGTGACTGATGAACCGGCTGATTTACCCGTGTCTACGATTAACACTGCGCCATCTGTGTTGTCATGGAAGTTATTGTTGGCGGCATTGGTTACGATATCCACGTTCCCCGCATAGCCAGGCCAATCATTTCCGATGTACATTGCATACTGGCTATCGTATATTTCGTTATTGTTAACGGTTACATTCTTTGCAATAGGGCTGATTATGCCATTCGTAAAGGAGTTCTCAATGTAAATGGCCGCCGCACTACTGCCGTCCGATGCTGCTTTAGTCCTGTATCCGTGGATAATGTTATTGCTGATGGTGGCCGTTGACGTGGAACCTATTTCCATAGCGTAACCAAAGTCTGCCATCTCCATCCAGAAGGTGTTTCCCGTGACGTTCGTATCCAGATAGTCGTGAGTAACAAGCGCGACCCGGCCTGCATCATGGAATGTGTTGTTGGTGACTGAATACGTAGCACGGCTGGCATCGGTATAATCTGGGGCGCGCAGGTACACACCAAGTTCATAATAGATGCCCAGGGCATCTGGGACAGACGAATTCTGGAAGATATTGTGATCCAGTGTCCCTGTGCTGTCCCAACCCAAATAAGCTGCTACATTGTTGCCCTTTACCAGATCCAGATCGATGGTGAGATTCTGGAGTGTTATCCCGGTGGATGATTCCACTCGCACAACAGTTTTGCGACTGCCCCCGTAACCGAGTTCCCAATTAATCGTTGTGCTTGGCTTGATGATTGTCGTAAGCGGGTCTGCTCCGATAATCGTCAAGTTATGCCGATTGACAATATTCATCGTGCCATCGTAGGTTCCGGCTGCTACGGCGATTGTGTCACCGTCTGTGGCCGCGTCAATCGCAGCCTGGAGAGTGAGGTGATATGTATCCTGCGTCTCATTGTGGATAGGAGCAAGCGTGGTCATGCCTGCGTCGGTGTACCACGGACCATAATCTACATTGCCACTAATCGCACCCGCGGCCGGGCCGGTTGCTGCCCCCCACCAGTTGTTGCTGGCGTCGATCGCTACACTTGTCGCGTTCTTGAACGTCAGCAGGCTGTTGTTGTGGACTTGGACACCTGTGACCGTTCCAGCCCCGGGATAGTTGCGCACATAAACCTGCGGTGTTGCCGTTGAACTCGTCGTGGAAACCATGTTTGCATCGATGAGAACATTGTCCAGATTGACGCCGGGCGTCTCAAAATCGTTTGCAAAGACGTATACTGCCGGGTATCCGGGCCACATCTCTCCGTCGATTTGATTGCCCCTGATCACGATCCCGCTTGCATTTCGCCTGGCGTCCACCATGATAGCGGTAGCTGCAAGATTCCATGTAGCGTTGGAATGGATGATGTTGTTCTCAATACTTGAGTTGGATGCATTGGTCAACTCGAAGCCATAGCCTTCGAAGGTCTCCAGAATGTTGGCCTTTATCGTCCAGTTGGAGTGGTCCCCCCATTTTGCAGGATTACTGTTTTTATCATTGCCGACTAGTACACCGTTATATCCCAGGTTGTGAAAATAGTTATCTTGAATGGTGATAAAGGAAGTGCTGCCTACCCAGGCAGATACACCATTGCCAATGCCGGTGGCGTTGGAAGTGAAGTTCCGTATTTCAAAGCCTTGAATCGTGACATTCGAGACGCCGTTGGCGAGAAGGAATGCATCTCCGGGTGCGGAACCACCGTCGATCACAGGCGCGTTCGGGCCGGGTCCGGGGCTGGCATCGCCCGGATCGCCCAGGATTGTCACAGATTTGTTGACGGTGATCTGGCCGCTATACGTCCCCGCCGCCACGTTGATCGTGTCGCCATTTCCGGCGGCATTAATCGCAGCTTGAATGGTTGCGAAGCATCCGTCGGTTCCCCCTGGATTCACACACAGGTCTGCCGCATACGTTGGCTGGACCGTGCCCAACGCCATGCTGAATGCCATGGATATGACCGTCAGCACGCGCAGGATATTGAGTCGTGAAATGTGTTTCATTATTTTCCTCCACCTTGATATTTGAGTGATTGTTCACGAGAAGCACTGCGCTGGGCTGCGGTGTAGGTCATGGTGGACACAGGTTTCCCCAAAAAAGATTCTGAGATCATGAGACATTGGATTCGTCGTGTGCGCCGTGTCTGTTTCTCGTCATAGGCCCTCCCATTGGCCATAAACTCGTGATGTGTGCCAAGAATTCCGTTTACGTTGTTGTTCGTCTTGCCCTCCATAACATTCCGACCATAAAGGATAAGCTATGTCGGAAAATAAAAAAACCGACCTGTGCGGCCGGTTTCGCTATTTGCTCCCCAGAGATTCTCCCCCCCTTATCGCAATATGCGATGCAGGAGGGTCAAGCGCCCATATAAAATCTCTGGATCATGGCTTCCGATTGCAGACGTTCGTATTAGATTATCCCCACACCGCTAAAGTCCCACCGTTGACATTAATTCTATTATACCTTGCAAGATTGTAAGGCTTACCCATTCAGTATACAGGATCTAATGGGCTTTACAAGTGATAGATTCATTGCAGAAACATTGATGAATGTCATCATATTGGGGCGAACAACACAATTCCCCGGGGAGTCGTTTGCAGACAGAGCGTCCCGAAGGTTGCCCTCATTCAGACTTGCTTTCCGGCCAAACCTTCGGGACGGTGTGTAGTATTCGTGATTCACTGATCTGCGAGATACCTCACATTCCAGGCGTGATTCACACTGACCTTGACCCAGTAGCCCCAGCCGGGCGAGAGCTCGGTCAGATCATTCGACCAGGCAGGAGCCGTCTGACCAAACAACTTCCACGGGTCGGCGGCCTCACTGGCATGATACGCATACACCAGCGAGAAATCCTCGCCCACGCCATGTCCGCTCAAGGCCGAGGGCAGCGGCCGGTTCAAGCCGGAGGGATAAGCCACCAGGTTCCAGCCGCCGGCGGCAGTCCAGAGGCTGACGTCTGTGGTGACGGGCACCGTGCCGGTGACTTCCAACACATCGGCGCCGGTCATGTGGATCCAGAAGCCCAGGCTGTGATCCAGTGTGGTCAGT
>JAKOVF010000327.1 GCA_029782225.1 Chloroflexota bacterium
ATTGCGCTGGCCGACAAGAATCCATTGATGCGCTGGGGCATGACCACCAGCGTGGCATTCGAGAATCAGGATTAAGTTTCTCTCCTCCTTATCCCTGCTGCCCTCACAGAGTGTGAGGGCAGCAACGGGAAGAGAAGTCGAGCCGGAGGCATATTATGTCTGTATTATCTGAGAATCAAATCGCCACCCCAAGGAATGGCAACTCCAGTGAGTCGCCTATGATTGACATAAGGGGTATAGACAAGTATTACCAGAGTCCTGCAGGCGACTACCACGCCCTCAAAGGTATTGATCTATGCATCTGCGGCGGCGAGTTTGTCAGCATTATTGGCAAATCAGGGAGCGGCAAGTCCACCCTGCTGAACATGATCACTGGCATTGATCGACCTACCACCGGGGAGGTGTATGTAAATGGCACAGCGATCCATGCGATGAGCGAGAACCAACTTGCGGCCTGGCGCGGCGACAATTTGGGCATCATCTTTCAGTTCTTTCAATTATTACCTGCGCTCGACTTGAAACAAAATGTGATCCTGCCCATGGACCTGGCGGGAAAATACAAGCCGCGTGAGCGGCGTGAACGGGCGGAACATTTGCTGGAAATCGTCGGTCTTGCCGATCAAATGCACAAACTCCCAAGCATGGTCTCCGGGGGACAGCAACAGCGGGCAGCCGTGGCGCGTGCCCTTGCCAATGATCCACCCATTCTGATCGCGGATGAGCCGACAGGCAATCTGGACTCGAAGACCGCCGCGACCATCTTTGCGCTGTTCAATCAACTGGTTGCAGAAGGCAAGACCGTGATCATTGTCACCCACGACAGCAGCCTTGCGAAACACGCGCATCGCACCGCGTTGATCGCGGATGGGGAGATCGTCAATGAGTATATTGCCAAAGCCCTCCCAACGCTCACACCGCAGCAATTACTCGCCGCGACACATAAAATCAAGCCACGCCAGTATGAGCCCGGCGCGATGATCCTCACAGAAGGCAAAGATAACGACAAGTTCTACATCGTGTCCAAAGGCACGGTGGAAATCATCCTGCCCCGCGCGAATCAATCGGATGTGGTTATTGCAGAGTTGGGCCCGGGCAAGTATTTTGGTGAAATCGCGTTCTTCCATCATGGCAAAAGCAACGCATCGGTCCGCGCCTGCGAAAGCTGCGATGTTGAAGTGTTAGCGATCAGCTACGATCAACTCCACGAAATGCTGGCAGAGTCCGAAGTCACGCTGGAGGCGCTTCATCAGGCCGCCGATCGACACGAACAGGAAAACATCGATTGGCGGACAAGGCAGGCTTAATATGGGCGTCATCTGGCACAAGATCTGGTTTGACATCTGGCACAACAAGACGCGCACCTTCCTGGCGGTACTGAACATTGCCGCCGGAGTGTTCGCGGTCGGCGTTTTTGTCGGCATGAGCGATATACTGCTGACCAATATGGATAAGTCCCACCGTGCTGTATTCGCCACACATGTCAACGCGGCACTGGAAAACCCGGTGGACCGGGAGGCCATCCTGAGCCTGAACGAAATACCGGGCGTGGAAGGCGTGGAACCCTATAACTCAGTCAGCATCCTGTATAAGCTGCACCCGGAGGACCCGTGGCGGCAGGGCGTCATCCAGATGCGGGACAATTTCGAGGCGCAGAAGTACGAACTGCTCCAGTTGCGGGGCGGCCGCTGGCCGGACGGGAAGGATGAGGTAGGGCTGGAAAGGATGGCGGCCCAGTTCCTTCACCTGCAAATTGGTGATTCGGTTATTTTCAAGATCGATGACAAGGAACGCGTGCTGCCGCTTACAGGATTGCTCCGGCATCCCTTTGTGCCGCCGCCGCAGTTCATGGACGTAGCTTTCTTCTTCATGAATGCGGAGGGCATGGAGCGCCTGGGCATTCCCCAGGGTCAGTTCAACTCTTTCTACGTGCGCGTGACGCCATACAGTTCGGAACATGCAAAGGAAGTCGCCTCCGCGATCAAGGAGAAACTGGCAAAACAGAATGTCGCTGTCGCAGGGTTTTCTTATGAAGATCCGAACAAGCACTGGGGGCGAACGTTCTTTGACCCCATCACGATGGTGCTGGAACTGCTGGCGTTCATCTGTGTGGGGATCAGCGCGATCCTGGTGTTCAACACGATCTCCAACCTCATCACCCAGCAGACCAACCAGATCGGCATTATCAAGGCGCTCGGTGGAAGGATGCACACGATCATCTGGATGTACCTGATCGGGGCCCTGGTTTACGGCGCGCTGGCATTCGTGATTGCATTCCCGCTCGGGGCTGTCGTCGCCAATATGATGAGCAAGAGTTTTCTCAACCTGTTCAACATCGATTTCAACACTTTCCAGATTTCAAGGCCGGCAGTTATCCTGCAGGCTGTCAGCGCTCTGGCTGCGCCATTGCTCGCAGGCTTACCTCCTGTTTTGAAGGGAGCCGGGATCACGGTCCGGCAGGCGATCGCCAGTTATGGCATTGGCAGCGACTTCCGTTCGAGATGGATCGACCGGATGGTAGAAGGCATCGGCAAACGCTGGCTGCCGTCCCACTATGCCACCGCCTTAGGCAACATGTTCCGCCATAAGGGACGCCTGCTTCTGACCGAGCTGGTGCTTGTGGTGGCTGGCGCCGCGTTCCTGGTGGTCATGAGCCTGAATACTTCGCTGGCTCTGACACTGGATCATTTCTTCGCCACCATGCGCTACGATATCAGCATTGGATTCAGGGGTGAACAAAGGAATGACCAGATCCTTGCCGCGGCCCAGACCGTCCCGGGCGTGGATAAGTCCGAAACCCGTATCATTCAGCAGGCGAGCATATTCCTTGAGGGTCAGTTGCTAAAAGACGCGGGGTTGAGCACTACCGTCTGGAGCATCCCGGCCGGCAGCGATTTCTATGAGCCGATGATGGTGGCAGGACGCTGGTTCAAGCCGGGAGATGGCCGCGCTCTTGTGATCGCGCGTGAAACCGCCGAGGACAACGATATCCAGGTAGGCGACCTGATCACGCTCGAGTTGGGCGTTTTCGGCAAGGAGAAATGGCAGGTGGTTGGGCTGTACGAGCCTGTCTTCGTCGGCGGTTTCGCGTCCTCTACGATCTATGCTCCCGAAGAGGCACTGGCCCAAATCACTGGAGAATACAGCCGCGCGGGGCGGGTGCTGATCCGCACCACCGCCCATGACGCTGCGTTCACGACCGAGGTGACCAGGAATCTGAAGGAGGTCTTCGAGCGTCACAGCCTGCCGGTATCCGGCAGCCAGACCCAGATGGACTTGCGGGCGACCAATGAATGGCAGTTCAGCATCGTCACATCCATGCTGCTGGGGCTTTCCATTATCCTTGCCGTGGTCGGTGCGGTATCCCTGATGGGTGTGATCTCCATTGGCGTCATCGAGCGCACCAAGGAGATCGGCGTGCTGCGCGCCATCGGGGCCCGCTCGCACACCATCCTGGGCATCTTCGTCATGGAAGGCGTTCTACAGGGACTGTTAAGCTGGATAATCGCTGTCCCGATCTCTCTGCTGGTCAGCCCGACCGCTGCGAATGCCATGGGACATGCAATGTTCGGCGCCACCCTGAACTATCAATACAACTGGCTCGCCGTTCTGATCTGGCTGGCGATCGTGATCGCCATCTCCGTCCTGGCATCCATTTTGCCTGCACGTGGAGCGACCCGCATTAGTGTGCGCGACAGCCTGGCTTATGCATGATCGATAAACCATTTGACTTCCCTGCCCACCTGGTTCAGAGAAAGGCTTTCCTGGGGGCGGGGAAGTTTTTGACTTTAGAGGGCACATCGCCCTACTTCCGTCCCGGGTACGCTGCTTTGCCGGAGCGGGATACTCATCCGAGCCGTGCGGAATGTGGACAGGCCAATAGAAAGTCTCGCGGCACAAGTGTCAGTGAGTTGAAATGAGATGAAAAATCTGTTCAAATGGTTTGGCATCGCGCTCATCATTGGCCTCTGTGGATTGGCTATCTATGCATACATCTGGGTCAGGCAGTACCAGCAATGGGCAGATGAGGAACCGACCGTCACGCTCTCGCCGGATATTTCAGACATCACTTACTGCACGATGGATGCCGTTCCGCTCAGAATGGACCTGTATTTCCCTGACAGCAAGGCACCCTATCAGGCACTGGTCTATTTCCACGGCGGAAGTTTTACCGCCGGCGACAAACGCACGGGCAGCGGGGTGATCGACATTCCAGCCATGACGGAGCGCGGCTATGCAGTGGCTGCGGTCAATTATCGCCTGATGCCGGAACATCCTTTCCCTGCAGAAGTGCTCGATGCAAAATGCGCCATCCGCTTCCTGCGCGCGCACGCGGCTGAATATGGCTTGCTGACTGAGAAAATCGGCATCTGGGGCGGCAGCGCCGGCGGACATCTGGCGGCCATGATCGGTTTGACAAACGATGACCCCGACTTCGAGGCAGGTGAGTATCTGGATCAATCCTCCCATGTGGATGCCGTGGTCGATATGTTCGGACCGGCGGATTTGACTCAGCCCATGGGCTGGTTGCAGCGCTGGCTGCTTCGTCGCGCCTTTGGCACGGATTCTCCGAATGACCCGCTGTTGCTTGAAGCAAGTCCCGTTCAATATGTGACACGCGACGCGCCACCCTTCCTCATCCTGCACGGCGAACAGGATACCGCTGTCCCTGTGGAGCAGGCGGAAGTGTTATATCAACAACTATTGAATGCAGGAGTGGATGCGACGCTGGTGCTCGTTGAAAACGCAGACCACAATTTCAAACCGATCGGCGGCGAAATCAGCCCAACCCGCGCAGCCATTTCGGATTTGATGGCCGACTTTTTTGACCGGTTGCTAGAGTGATTGGAAAAATCCCCCGGCGGAAAGAGAAAACACCATGCTCGACACTCAACTCACGCTCGATGACATTATCCATATGACTCTGGAGGCCGGAGAGGATCCTGCGGTCACCCATGCCGAACGGCTGTTGAAGCTGATCGAACACATCGGCGCGGACCTGCCTTATGATTCCCGCATCATGGAATTGTCAGCGTACCTGCATGATTGGGGAGCGTTTCCTTGCTTTTTTCAAAAGGATGTGCCCCATGCCCTCCGTTCGCGCCAAGTGACCGAGATGGAGATTTTGCCTCATTTGGATTTACTCTCACAAGAGCAGGACGTTTTGCTCGAAGCCATTGAACTGCATGACTATCGCGACTTGCGCCGGACACAATCCAATGAAGCCTTGTTGCTACGCGAAGCCGATATGCTTGAGTTTCTCAGCGTGATTGGCATGGCGCGCGAGTTTTCCTGGGGTCCCAAAGATCTAGAGGCTGTCTATCGGCGAACCCTTTCCCGCCGCGATGGCATTGAAGGCCGCTTCACCCTCCCACGCGCGCAGGAGATCGCCCGAGTCCGCTCTGTGAGAATGGATCAATGCCTGGCCTGGCTCAAGGAGGAAAGCCTGGGCGTTCTGTAGCTGCCGTGGTGCAGGAAATAGAACAGGAGCGGCCGCAGCGGTCGCTCCTGTCACTTTAACGGAATCAGTTTTCGGTCTCGAAGGACGCGGGCTATATCATCAAGTAGACCAGCACCGTTGTGACATCCATCAGCGCGTGGACGATCACAAAGTATGGCAAAAGTGACGGGCGGAATTTGAGTACAAGGCCTGTGAAGAGCGCAAAGGGCAGGAACATTCCAAAGCGCCATAGCAGGTAGCCGCCATTCAGGATAAGCGGAAGGAACATGTGTTGCGCAGCGAGGAAGAAGGAGGCGATCAACCACGCGACCCAGCCATTCCGGAGCTGTGCAGCGAGACGCGGCATACAGTAACCAAAATAGGTTGGCAGCTCAGCAAATGCAATCGTGAGCGGAAAGAGAAAGCTCAACACGAATGCCCATGTCGGCAACGGGCGGAAAAGCATATTCGTGGCCGTCATGGCATCGCCGAAGATCGCGGCCGCGAGGGGTTCTCTGGGCGCAGCGGCGATGGGCATGCCAATGATGCTGAAACCCAAAAACCACAGCAGGTCGGTTTTCCACGTTTTGCGCGAGAAGCGGAGTATGTCCCAATAGCGCTTTCCTTCAGCATTGAAAACACGCACAAGCAAGTACATGGAGACGAAGTTGGTCAGGAATGCCAGGAATGTCCAATATCTAGCTGATTCATCCCACGCGGACTTTGTGCCTGTTGCGGCGAGAATGAGAGCAATCAAAACTTGAAAGAATATGAACAAGGCAGAGCGCGAAATCAGCATCAGCCAGGGGCGGGAAGCCGCGGTTGATTCTGGATGAGAGATGGGGATCGAAGTGGAACTGGTTGTGCTGGTTGACATGATTCTCCTCATTTAGTTAGTGGGTCTTAAGATATACGGCAGCGCTGCCTGGGCTTTGGTGGGAGGTGAGGACCACTTGATAGGTGCCCGGCGCCAGGTTTTCCTCCCACAGCCCGCCATCCTCAAAAGCGTTGTAGCCTTCTCCGTGCAGAACCGTGGAGCGATAATTGTTGGGACCGGTCACGCTTACATCGAAATACGTTGTATTGATATTGCGAATGACGAGGAAGACGCCAACATAGGTGGCTTTGTCTACCGTAAACTGAGCCAGGGTTTCGTTGGAGTAGGCCCGCGTCGAGAGGTTGATTTGTGAAACAGGTGTGAAATCCTGCGGGGGAGAAAACCTGCTCAGACCATTGCCTTTGGCCACAGTATTCAACATGAATACTGAAATCAAGCAGAGAGCCATGATGCCGGTCATGACTGATACCGTCTTTCGGGTTCCAGAGATGAGTATTTCTCGATCTATATCCCGGAACAAGAGGAATTCATTTCGCAATCCATTTATTTTTGATAAGAATAATGTCCAGCCGCCGACGTACAAGATGAGAGCGATGAACGTCAGGAGCAGTGGCGGCATCTGACTGTAACGAAGGACGTTGGTCACATCATCCGAGGGCGCTTTCCCAAGCATGAACAAGATTGGCAAAGCGACCCAGGGCAGGAGGGTGTTGATAACCAGCATGGAGGTGAGCAGTTTCAGTACTTCCAGGATGAAACTGCCTTTACGCGGGACCAGGCTGATGAACAGAGTCCAGATAATTAAGGGCAGACTCGCTCCTGCGGCAGCCCGAATTGCAAGCTGGGACTGCGTCAGATTCCCACCGATGATTCCTACATGGGCACTCAGATCCCAGAAGCTGACGTCGAACTCCGTCAGCGATTGACCAAAGAAAACGCCAGCGAGCGCGTGTCCCGCTTCATGCAGGAACGTGTAAGTGAAAAATACAAATACGAAAACAAATAATGGAACGGCAATGAGCAGAGGAATGATAGGATCGTTTTTTGTTGGTTTCATAAGGCTCCAGCCAGATGAACCAGTCGTGTTTCGTCCTGGCAGTCATTTGGCCCTTTTCCATCCTGATCATACATTTCTGGACATAAAGACTCCCCCGCCGCTGGGGGAGTCTTTACTATCCAGGTGGATAGGTGATTTTATGCCTCCAATGGATTGAATGGTGGTTTCGGCGGCAGTAGGATCTCGTGAATGCGCTCGATGGCGCGCCGCGCGCCGGCCCGAATCACGTCGCGGGACTTTTGTGGGGAGAGTGAAAGAACCGGAACATGATCGTAAACCCCCGCTATATGGCTAAACA
>JAKOVF010000338.1 GCA_029782225.1 Chloroflexota bacterium
CTTGGGGTGCACGTTCGAGACAGGTTTGCAGATTGGCTGTACTCCTTTCGTGGACCGCATCCCAGCTGAGAAGGCAATGTGTAGCTCGATCGACCACGGTCAAGACGTAGATTTTGTTTTTTTCCGCTTCAAAAAGGTGTACAACTCGTCCAGTTCTGCGACTTTGGGTTTTTGAGGCACTGGAGCCGGCGGCAGCTTGGAGACATAGGTGTTGATCCAATTCGAGACGCTTTGCGGACTGATTTTCAAAATTCGGGCAATCGAGCGCTGGCTGTTACCTTCTACATACATGCGTAAGGCTAGCATGCGAGTTTCTTTGGTATATCCCTTTTCTTTTGCTTCGGGCGTGTAAGCCCTTTGGCACTCTCCGCATTTGTAGCGTTGGCTACCAGAATGGTTGAACCCAGCTTTCATTTGTCGCCGATTCACTCCACAGCTTGGACATTTCATCTCTCTATTTTACTTCCGTCCTTGGACACTCCCGGAGCCTGCAGGTTAACCAAAAAAGCGACGTTGAATGCGTCGCCTTTTGAAATTGCTGGTTTCAGGCTACTCAGATGAGGAGGTCGAGTCGCCGCTTTTGGCGGACGCCTTGGGCTCTTCCTTTTTTGTTTCCTTCTTGGTATCGCGCGTCTCACCACCTGAGGGAGATCTGTGATCCGTGGCATAGAAACCCGAGCCTTTGAAGATGATCTTGGTAGGGGTGATGACCTTCTTCAGCGCCTTTTTACGGCACTCAGGACAGGTTTTGAGCGGGACATCGTTGAACGACTGGTGCCGCTCGAACTGGATACCGCAGGACTCACAACGATAGGTATAAACAGGCATACGGGAGACTCCTTACATTTCCAACTTAGCAATGTAAGATATTATAGCGCGTAAGAGGGAGAGGAACAAGGCAAAGGGGATGGCATGTTATAATTTTCTAACACTTTTGTCGAGGCAGTATGTTGAAAATCGAAATCGTCTATTGCGCGGTCTGACATTACACCGGCCGGGCCGTGAGCCTGGTGGATGACCTGCTCAAGCAGTTCGAGCATCTGATTGAATCGGTGACGCTGTTTCCTTCGGACGGAGGCAGGTTCGAGGTCAGCGTGAACGGGAACCTCGTTTATTCAAAACTCCAGACACATCGTCACGCCGAGCCGGGCGAAGTGGTCCGTCTGGTCAACAAAATCATCGAAGGATAGAAAAGCGAATGGCAAAGAAAGGTCGTGTTTTTTCGGGCGCGCGTCCCACGGGACGCCAGCATTTGGGGAACTATCTGGGCGCGATCCAAAATTACGTCGTATTGCAGGATGACTTTGATTGCGTCTACTGCATTGTGGACGTGCACGCGCTCACCACGGTCGAGACGACCGAGAACTTAAAGCAGAATACAACAGAGATGGCTCTCGATTGGCTGGCCGCTGGCATCCGCCCGGAAGAATCGATCCTGTTCATCCAATCGCATGTGCCGGAAGTGATGCAATTGCACACCCTGCTTTCGATGGTGACACCGCTTGGGAAGCTCACTGACCTGCCCACGTTCAAGGACATGGTTCGCCAGCACCCGGACAACGTTAATTATGGATTGCTTGGTTATCCGGTCCTGATGACGGCCGATATCGTCCTATACAAAACGGATGTGGTCCCGGTGGGTGTGGATCAGGCTCCGCACATCGAGTTTGCGCGCGAGGTCGTTCGCTCCTTCAATTTTCGTTACAACACGAAGGTTTTGATCGAGCCACAGGCCAAACACACTGAAGTGCTAAAGGTTCTCGGCATTGACGGCAAAGAAAAGATGAGCAAAAGCCTGAACAACCACATCGAATTGGCCGCGACTCCGCAGGAGACCCAGCAGCGCGTTATGCAGATGGTGACTGACCCGGCCCGCATCAAGCGCACCGACCCGGGAAACCCGGATATCTGCAATGTGTACACGATGCACAAGATTTTCTCCTCGCCGGAGGAAATTGAAATGGTCAACAGGGATTGTCGCACAGCCGCCCTGGGCTGCGTGGACTGCAAGAAACTCCTGGCGAAGAATCTGAACAATCATCTCGAACCCTTCCGGTCCAAACGCGCCGAACTGGCGTCAAAGCAAGGCTACGTGGAGGAAGTGCTGGATGACGGCGCGAAACGTGCCAGCGCCATCGCGAAAAAGACCATGGAAGAAGTCCGCCAGGCGATTCAACTACCCTGATTCAAACACAAAGGACATAAAGAACCCCGGGTGAAAACCTTTGCGTACTTCGTGTTACTTCGACACGTTCACTTGTGCCTGCGCACAGTGCAGGCCGTACAAGCCTTTGTGTTTAGAAGATTATGCGCGCGCTCATTCAACGGGTTTCCCACGCCAGTGTCACTGTAGAAGGAAAAACCATTTCCAGTATTGGAAAGGGTCTCTTGATTCTGCTGGGCGTTGGTCACGGCGATGGGGAAGAACAGGCCAATTTTCTCGCAGAGAAAATTGCAAACCTGCGTATCTTCGAGGATGAACAGGGCAAGACCAATCTATCAGTGCTGGATGTAAAAGGGGAAGCGATTGTCGTTTCACAGTTCACGCTTTATGCTGATGCAAGCCGAGGGCGCCGGCCAGGCTTTACGGATGCTGCCTTGCCGGAAGTAGCCGCGCCGCTGGTAACGCGCTTTGTAGAATTATTGCGCAGCCATAACGTGCCCACGCAAACCGGTCAGTTTGGCGCGCACATGCTGGTTGAAATCCATAACGATGGACCCGTCACGATCTGGCTTGAAAAGTAACATGCGCGGCATGAAGGCAAGACTGGACGTTTTCCTGATCGCGTTGTTTTTGATTTACGCTTTCATACGTGTCGTGCCGAACCTCCCTGCTCTCTCCAGGCCCCGCGAACTTACAGACACAAAAGCCTACGTGGTCATCGCTTTGCGGCCCTTGCTCGACGTGGAGTTCTGGGGCAGCGGGAAGCCATTTGTCTTTCCGCTGCTGTTGAAGATCACGGGGCTTGATTTCCCCGCCGCAGCAGCCATGCAGCTCGGACTCTCGATCCTTACCTGGGGCCTGCTTGCCCTCTCAGTCAGCGCTTCACTGCGGACCTTGTGGCTGAAACCGTTCGCCTTTGCTTTGATCCTTGCTGTGAGTCTGGTTCGCCACCTTGCAGGCTGGGACTTTGTGATGATGAGCGAGTCGCTCTCTGTCTCGTTCTTCGTGCTTTTCCTGGCCGTGGGCATTTGGCTCCTACGAGGCTGGCGTGCGGATAAGGTCATCGCTTTCATCCTCACTGGATTCCTGCTCATCTTCACGCGCGATACCAATGCTTACGTGCTCCTTGTCCTTGCCGGGTTGTTGTTACTGGCCGTCATTTTGCGCTGGACACAGCCGCGCACTCTTATTGTCGTTGTATCTTTTCTTATTCTGTTTATTCTCAACGGTGTCAATGCAGATATGGGCAGCCGCTGGACATTTCCTCTCACCAATGTGATCGGCAAACGCGTCTTACCGTATAGTCAGGCAGTTGCATCTTTTGAAGGATGTGGAATGCCTGTTACACCGGAGCTGCTCAGCCTGGCAGGTGAATTCGCCAATGGAAATGACCGGGCCTTTTACAATGATCCAGCCCTCGAGAGTTTTCGTGAATGGTTTGCCGCGCACAGTAGATCCTGTTACATGCGCTGGTTGATCTCGAATCCGGTCCACAGTATTGGCGAGTCTTTGAGTGAATTTGGAAATCTGGTCGCCTTTAATGATGTGGACTTCTTTTTCTCGCGCCGTTATGAGCCATTTCTACCCTGGCGCATGGAAAGGATTCTATATCCCACTCATTTCACGGTATTACTCTGGCTGATACTTACGTTGGCTGCTTTGATCGCGGCCCGGAAAAAGGCCTGGCAGGTCAATACGCTTTGGGCTGCGTTTATCCTCTTGTGCCTGCCAATCCTGCCTCACCTGTTTATCACCTGGCATGGTGATGCCATGGCACCGGCACGCCATGCACTTTCTGTTGCACTGCAACTGGTCCTCTCCCTGTGGCTGCTTATATTTCTGCTTGCCGATCAACTTCTATTCCGCTACATTCCCAATCGACCAAAGGACGAGCAGAATGCAGAAATCGCCTAAACCGAATTTGTTCCAGCGTGCCTTTCATCGTATTCTCATGCTACGACCGGTGACACCTATTCTCGTCCATATTCTGCACCGCGCGGACACCTTCATCTGGAAATGGAACGGGGGCCGCTTTTCGCTTACAAGTGCCCTGGCTGGACTGCCAACTTTCAAGGTCACAACGATTGGCGCAAAAAGCAAATTACCGCGTGCCATTCCATTGGTTGGCCTGCCAGATGGGGAAAGGATTGCGCTGATCGCATCCAATTTTGGACAGCCACATCATCCGGCGTGGTATCACAACCTGAAGGCCAATCCTGAATGCCGGGTCAAAATTGATGGCCTGGACCGGCCGCACGTCGCGCGGGAAGCGAACAACGACGAGCGTGAACATTACTGGAATCTGGCGGTCTCTTACTATGCTGGATACAACGTATACGAAAAGCGGGCCAGTCCACGGCGCATTCCTGTTATGGTGTTGGAGCCCCAAAAAGAATTGCCTGATTCCTGAAATTATGATAAATTAAGCCTTGTACGATGCAAGTAGGTTTTCGTTGTGGAAGTAAAAGAACGATGGCTCAAAGCAGCGCCTTTGGGCCGTTTTGTTTAAGACCAACCCGACAGAAGACATACTGCGTCACAATCTTTTTTTCTTTTGCTCAGGAGGCAAAATGTCTGAACGTGTCGTCGGTACGGTCAAATGGTTCAACGGTTCGAAGGGTTACGGCTTCATCGCTCGCGATGGTGGCCCGGACGTTTTCGTCCACTTCTCCGCGATCCAGGCGGATGGCTTCAAGAACCTGCAGGAAGGCCAGAAGGTGGAGTTCTCCATCGAACAGGGCCCCAAGGGTTTACAGGCCGCCAACGTCGTAATTCTCTAATTACGCATTGACCAAAAGAGTCTCATCGAAAGATGAGGCTCTTTTTTTTGTCATCGCCCGCCTGCTTTCGGCGGGGTTGCGAGGAGCGACAGCGACGACGCAATCTCTATGAAACAGGGGATTTTTTCGCCTTCGGCTCGCAGCACTTGCACCTAATGCAAGCGCAGGTGTGACGAATCACCCGGCGACCACAGGCTGGCATCCGTTTGAACAGCCATTGCCCCGGCTGAAAGCATATCCGCTAAATCCTTTTCAGTCCACACGCCGCCTGCGCCGATGATGGGGAGGCCGATCCTCGCGGCGGCATGGACAGTTTCCAGCGCCAGAGGAAACAGCGACCGCCCGTAGAGTCTTCCTGTGATCACATGACCATCATCCCTCGTCAATGCCCCACGCGGCGCGGAGAGGCTGATCGCATCCGCACCTTCCTGGATTAAGCGCGGACCTAAAGTTAGCACCTGTTCATTGGGCAGGGAGAAAATCAACGGCAACTCTCCCAGGCACATTTCAAGCGTGATCAAAAGAATGTCATTGGCGAGCAGGGGAGCAAAACCCAATTCAGCTGCCATCACGTTTTCCACATTCTCGAGCATTTGCACCATGCGCTGGGTCTCTTCCGGGCGATCTGCCATGAGATGGACGATGATCGGCATATCCGCGCGCAACCAGCGCCCAGAGTATTTCTTCAATACGCCGGAAAGCCCGGGATTCGGCAAGCCGGTATGAAGCAGGAATCCGCCGGGGTATTCAACCAGAGCGGGTTGAGCAGTAGGCAGGCGCGGGCGGAGGGAGATCGGGTTCGTCACGAACGCGCCGAAGGACTCCAGATTGAGTCCACTGCGTGGGTCGGGCGCGAATCCGAATGATCCCGCCGCGTTCATCAATGGTTTGCTAAAATACAGGTCACGTTTCATTGATTTGAGTTTGTAGCAGGTGCTCTCCAGCGCCGGATAAATAGGA
>JAKOVF010000369.1 GCA_029782225.1 Chloroflexota bacterium
TTCCCTGCCCACGTGAGACCTGCCAGGGCGAAGGCGGTCAACATTTGCATGGACTGCGTAAAGAACAGTAACTTGACGCGATGCACGCGATCCACGACCGCCCCTGCAAATGGCGGGAGGAAGATCATCGGCAAGGCAAAACTCAATCCCAGCAGCCCCAGCCACAGAGGAGAATTTGTTAGCTGCAAAACAAGCCAGCCATTGGCTACGTTCTGCATCCACGTCCCCATGTTTGAGACGATCAACCCTGACCAAAGCAGCCTGAAATTTCGGTAACTTAATGCAGCGTATCGTTTGTTGCTGGCCTCAGTGTTTATCATTGCGTTTCTGATTTTTAGGCATTAGTACCGACGAAGGGGTTGAACTGCCTCTCCTGCCCGACCGTCGTTTCAGGGCCGTGACCGGGGAGCAGGCGCGTTTCATCGGGCAAAGTGAAGATTTGCGCGCGGATGCTATTTTCCAGTGTATCCCAATCGCCGCCGGGCAGGTCAGTGCGGCCAACGCTGTTCTGGAAGATCAGGTCGCCGCAAAAACAGATGCTTTGTTGTGCGACATAAAACACGCAATGACCCCTGGTGTGTCCCGGCGTGTAGCGCACTTCAAATTGGACACTTCCCAGTTTCAATATCTGCCCCTGGACCAGGTCAATTGTCGGTTCGGGGCCAGGGTCAATGTCAAAGCCGAAGACCGCACCACCGCCGCCTGCACGCCAGAGGATATGGTCGTCGGGATGCAAAGCCACGAGAGGCAATGGATTGAGCGCGTCCGCAATGGCTGCTGCACCGCCGATGTGGTCGAAGTGCGCGTGCGTGTACCACAGGTGGGCGATCCTCCAGCCGCGTTTCTGCGCTTCGGCGAGGATCAGCTCACCATCCCAGGAAGGATCGATGACAGCCGCTTCACGGGTGTCTGAGTCCGCAACGAGATAGGCATTCGTTTGCGCGGGGCCAAGAACAAAAGTTATGATCTCAAGCATGGATTGTTTTCCTCGGTGAAAAAATCAAACTGACGACGATGGAAATCGCGATCAAGGCAATTCCAATCGGATAAACGATTGCAGGGTCGAGCTTGAACAGGAACCCGGCAATGGGAGGCGTGACAATAAAAATAATGGCGCTGATGGTCTCCATCGTTCCATAGGTTAAACCCATCTGCGAATCATGCACAAGTTCGCGCGCCTGTGCCAGCATCAGGGGACGCGCCGCGCGAAAGCCACCCATCAGAAAATAACCCAAGGCAAAGATGGGCAGGCTGGAACCTTTCCAGACCGCGAGCGCAAACAGTGCAACCATGCCCTGTGACACCGGAAAACCAATGCGTGGATTCACGCGGCTCATTGCAAGGGCGATCAGAGCATTGCCGAGGCCGCCCGCTGTAAAAATCCAACCGGTTTCGCTCAGGGACAGATTCCGCACCCCCGCAAGGAAATTAGGTGTGAGGGGTTGCGCGATATACATGGCAAAAACCGCAAAAGCTGCCACAAAAAGAAAGCCTATGAACTTCTGATTGGAAAACAAGCCAACCGGCGGAGCTTGCGGGTCATGCTGATCTATCGGCTGCGGTTTGATCAAAATAATGAAGACTGTTGAAAACACAAAAATCCCGGCCGCGATCAAAAAGCTCATACGCATGCCAAGATGTTCACCGATCCAGCCTCCGCTGACCGGGCCTATCACCATGCCAAGATTGAAGGCCGCGGTCGTCAACGAAAGTGCAGTCCCCACCGACCACTCGCCGCGTCCTGCCGTCATATAACTGCTCAACGGGGAAGAAACAAAAGCCGTCAGACCATAGCCAAATAAACCCACCAGAAACAGCGGCAGGTGCAGGGCCAGGCCCATGGTCAGGGAGGAAAGCAATCCTAATACCCAGGCCGTGATCAACAGCGGGCGCCGACCCAGCCGGTCCGCGATGTGACCGCTGGGAATATGCGTGATCGCCATTGAAAGGCCAAAGAGGCCCAGCACAAATCCAATTTGAGGTTCGCTCAATACGAATTGATTCCTCAGGTATATTGGTACAAAATTGAAGAACATTCCCTCCCCCACTCCCCAGAGGAACAATGCAGACGCGACGAACAGAAGACTTGGATTCAAATGGATCCTCGCAACTATGAATTTTCGATTCGATGGATGAATTCCGCCGCAGCTTTGAACGCCGTCTCGCGCGCCGCATCGCGCGGGACGACGTGGCCTGATCCCGTTAAATAAAGTTTTGTCTTATCGGACGTACCGAGGTCAGAGTAAATGTGCTCCAGGTTTTCCGGAAGCACGTACCCATCGTCTTTGGAGTGCATCAGCAGCACAGGGACATACACCTTCGGCAGGGCAACCCGCATTCGATCCAGCAGTATTTTCAGTTCAGCCGCCGAGCGGATCGGGTTCAGCGGATAGGACACTTGCTCCTTATACGCGGCTTTGTCAAACCAGCTGCTGCCGGGAACCTCCCTGCTCTTGGGCATGTACGCTCTGAAATAGCTGTAGAGTTTGATCTGCCACGCTGGATGCTCCTCTGGCATTTGATACGGCGTGGACATGGCAACAACCCCTCGGACCTTCAGCCGCGTGGACATCAGCAACGACAATACCCCGCCCATCGAAAGGCCAACAAGGTAGATATGGTCGGTGAGGCCGCACAACAAGTTATAACCATCTTCAACAGAGGCGGTCCAATCCGTCCAGCGCGAGCGGATCATATCCTTGGGACGCGTGGCGTGACCCGCGAGACGAATGCCGAGGCAGGTGAATCCGTGTTCGTGGTTGAGGAATTCACCCATCCAGCGCATTTCCTTCGGTGCGCCTGTGAAGCCATGGATGAGGAGGCAGCCTACCTTGTTGCCGGGAAGCAGGAATGGTTCAGCGGTGGGAATGATTTGGGACATAGAAGTATGCGCTCCAGGCGGCGTCCTCGCCGCCGAGGACAGCTTGAGCATTAGACGGCGAGTTCCAACGCGGAATACAGCCCCTCCAGTTCAGGAGCATGAGGCCAGAGACAATGGTAGATTTTTTCCAGGCGGACGGATGTTTCGTGTATGAAAGAATCCATTTCATCCGCAGAAAGATAAGTGAAGGGACGCGCACACATTGCGTCGATCTTTTCGTCGCGGCGCTGGTAGAACTCTTTGATATGCTTGAGTTGATGGGGCAGGGCATCCGGCGGGAGAAAATCCAGATCGGCTGAAGCCGGTTGAGCGTCCAGAAAGACGCGCCAGAAGATGGACTCCGGGTGCGCACGCACGTAAATCTGGTCCAGGCCGTACCAGTCCTTTTTTACTTCCCAGATGAAATCTTTATCTGCGGCGAATTGCTCCGTATATTTCTCCTCTGTAGGTATACCAACTGCAATCGTCCACAGGTTATCGGTGATCAGATGAAAGAAATAGCCCAGGCGAAAGGAGAAGCGCGGGGTGTCGAGAGGAGAAACATCCGCCAGATAATTGCGATAGAAATCGAGATCGGCAATGTCTTTGTGAACGCTGTCCGATCTTTTGAAGTGAGTCACCGCGGGCGGGGGGTTGAACTTTTCCCACTTTTCGTCGGGGATGCCTGCATCGGGGGCAATGTTACCGATGGAAAACTGCGCCGCGTCCAGGCGTTGTCCTGAGCTTGTCGAAGGGTCCGGGATGGATGCGAGCAGGTTTTCAGCAATGCGCAGGTGGGCGATCCAGGTAGCCATTTCCTTGATTATAGTCCCGGGATCTTGAGTTTTCGCCTTTCCAGCACTTCAAGAAAGCTCAAATGACGTAGAAATAGCGGCAGAAGCCATTTTTCGGGCTTTTCCCGATAGTGAAACCCGTAGGGGAGAAATCCTCACCCGCAAGGGAGACATTCCCCATTTCCGTTCCAGTATGAGGCAGATACACTTTAATCGAATTTTCAGGTCTCGTGCTGCTTTCGTCGAAACGGGGCAGCAATTTTTCATTAATGATCCGTATCTGCCATGGAGGCAGGTAGCAGGAGAATCACTGGAAGAAGGCATCAAAATGAACAGGACTCTTAATCAGAATAGGGAAGATGGACTCAGGCTGGTCATCAAGGAGGTCCAGGTTAAGGTCGCGCCGGAAGATAAAGTCAAAGTGCATGTCGGCTTGATCAACAGGGGATCCAGCGAGGACTATTTCAACATTCTGGTCAAAGGCGTGCCAGCCGAGTGGACAACCATAGACACTCCTGTGATAAATGTACCTGCGGGAGAGGTAAAGCAGGTCACCCTGACCGTTCACCCCCCTGCTGTGCCGCAGAGCCGTGTAGGACAGTATCCACTCGATGTTCGTGCGGTCAGCCAGAGCGATCCAGAGCGCTCGGCGGCTGCGCACAGTGTTGTCACCGTGGCGGCCTACCAGTCGGGAGGACGCGTGGGCGTCCTGCTGGGCTCTGTCCATTTCGCAGCAGCACCCGGCTCAACCGTCAATATTCCACTGGTCATGCAAAACCGCGGGCTCGAAGCTGACAATTTCCGCTTAAACGTTGAAGGCATTCCACCGGGCTGGATATCGACCAATTCGGCACTTACCAGGCTTGAGCCATCGGAGAGCAAGGAGGTCGAGCTCACAATTCGCGTGCCTCGCTCATCAGCCGCAGTTGCCGGCCGGATGCCTTTTATCATCAAGGTGATCAGCCAGGATGTTCCCGATCAAAGAACGGAAGTCGATTGTATTTTGACGATATCGACTTTCTCCAAGTTTTCTGCCTCCCTGCAACCCGGGGTCTTCCAGGCAGGTCAGTTGGGACATTTGATCATTAACAATGAAGGAAACACTGCCAGTGTTTATACTGTGAACTTTCAAGATCCTGCCAATCTCTTGATGTTCGAAAAAAGGGTGCCAGCTACCATAGGCGGGCCGCGACCCGCTGCTCAGCCATCCGAAACCTACGTTGAGATCCCGCGCGGGGAAAGATTCCAGGTGGGTGCCGGGGATAGAGGAGTGTACGAATTCCGCACCGGGCTCAGGTCGCGACCGATCGTTGGGAATGAGAAAACCTATCCGTTTACTGTTATGGTTCAATCTGCTGAAAATCAGGTGCTGGAACTGCCGACACAGGTGAGCGAAAAAGCGATCATTCCCATCTGGGCACTATCCACATTAATCATTGGAACCATCATCCTGTGTTTCGTTCTCCTCGTCCCGGTCAATGCGGCACGAAATTCTGCCCGCGCCACACAGACAACTGCCTATAGCCTGACGCAGGCAGCCCTGGCAGGAGACCAGGATTTCGACGGGGACGGGCTGATCAACAGCATCGAGATCCAGCTCAAAACGGATCCTCTCAAGCCGGATACAGATGGAGACGGACTATCGGACGGTCAGGAGGTCAATACTTACAGGACCAACCCGCTCGCGGCCGATACCGATAATGATGGCCTCTCGGACGGCGCGGAGGTCCTGCAATATAAGACAGACCCACTCAATCCGGATTCGGATGGGGACCTGGTCAACGACGGCACTGAAATCCAAAACAGGACCGATCCGCTCAAGGTGGATACCGATGGAGATGGGTTGAGCGACGGTGCTGAAGCAACCCTGGGTACAAATCCGCTCCAGCAGGATACGGATAGGGACGGGCTTCTGGATGGTCAGGAAAACCAGACCTGTCCGCGTCCGTTGACGCCTGATTCGGATGGCGATGGGATCCTGGATGGCAATGACCCGGATCCATGTAACCGAGCCGTCCCTGCTTCCACTGCTTCAGCGATTGTTGTTAACCCGACAGCGATCATCGTGACGGCGACCCTGGCACCCCCGACCGCGGGATTCCCAACAGTCGTGCCTCCGACGAGCACGACGGTCCCGACGAACGTTCCGACGAATGTTCCAACCAACCCGCCATTTGCCACCCAGACCCCGGTTCCGCCTACGCTGCAAGGGACGATGGTCTTCGCCTCGAACCGCGACGGCAACTCTGAGATCTATGCGTTGAACCTCAACAATCAAGCCGCGACCCGCCTGACCAACAATCCTGCACAGGACATGCAGCCAGCGCTGGCGCCTGATTCGGTGCGTGTTGCGTTTGTCACCAACCGGGACGGCAACAATGAAATCTATCTCGGCGGCGTGGATGGACGCATACCTTTGAATATCACGAACAATGCAGCGGACGATCAGCAGCCGACCTGGTCGCCGGATGGCAACTGGATCGCCTTCACGACCAACCGAGATGGAAATCAGGAAATTTATGTTATGCGCAGCGATGGCACCGAGGCTCACAACCTGACAAATAACCCTGCCAATGATTTTGCTCCAACGTGGTACTCTGTCGGCAGCGTGTTTGGCTCAGAAGATTGGATCGCCTTTACCAGCACGCGTGACGGCAACCAGGAAGTCTACAAAGTCAAGCCAGATGGTTCAGGGCTGACAAATCTGACGCAAAACCCAGCCAATGATTATTCCCCGGCCGGCTTTACGGGAGGAGCACTGCTCGCCTTTGTAAGCGAACGGGACGGCAACCCTGAGATTTATACAATGAACGACAGGGGAGGCGCGGTCACCAATATTACGAACAGCCCTGCGCAGGACCTTGATCCGGCGATCAATCCAAACGGAGGTTGGATTGCATTTTCAACCGATCGCGAGGGTAACCTTGAGATTTATGTAGTGAAGGTGTCAGGCGGCACTGCTTACAACCTGACGAGGAACCCCGGCCAGGACCAGCACCCGGATTGGTAAGACCTTGTCTCAGGAAGATCCGAAAACAGGGTGTGGGCGTACTTCCACACCCTGTTTTCGGAATTCTTCCTATTTTCTCATCCAGGCCGGTTTGAGTGCTGAAACCCTCTTATAAACTGGACAGGTCTCATCGTGGGCGCCCGGTAAATACCCAGTCGAAATGAGGAATTCATTGACGATCTCACCGCCTGTAAAGATAAACGTTTTCCTGAAGACTTTCACCCATTCATCTTTTGTCAGCGGATGATGCGCATCCAGCCAGCCCTTGAAGGAACGATGTTCCCTTTTTAGCTCGAGGATTCTCTGCGCATTGACAATCGCAGCATTGACCTTGAGTCGGTTGCGAATGATCCCGGCATCGGCCAGCAGACGGGCGCGATCCTTCTCAGTGTACCTGGCTATCCTGGCGATGTCGAACCTGTGATAAGCCTTACGGAAGTGATCCGCTTTTTTCAAGATGGTGATCCACGAAAGCCCGGCCTGGTTGATCTCCAGCACCAGTCGCTCGAAGAGCAGATTGTCATCGTCGACCGGAAAACCATATTCTGTATCATGATAATTGCGGTTGAAGGTGTCTTCGGGGTGGGAATTGCAGTAGTCGCAGTAAGTGGTCATAAAGTAATTTTACTATTACCGGGTACTGATCCAGGTCATTCCAGCCTGCAGACGGGATACTCGGAAATCTCCGGGCTCGCGGGTCAACTTCAGACCATTTCTTGACATTCCCCCTCTATATATGGTAGCCTCTCCCACACTCGAGCGGCGTCGCTTCTTAATGCTCCCTGGTAGAAAGAATAACTTGCCAGCATAATTACTGAGCCTAAACATACCTTCCAGTCGGCACCAACAATTTCTGTCCTTATCCTCTCTTACCTCATACGGTCGCTGTTCTCTTTTCTGAAGAAGAAGCCCATCTGAATGTTTGTAGATAGACAAGGAGAAAAAGAAATGACCAAGAAATCGCGTTACTGGAATCGGTTGTCCGTCTTGCTCGTTCTCAGTCTGCTCCTCGCTGCTTGCGGCGCCGCGCCAGCGAAGGAAGACACCATCAAGATCGGCGCGGCCCTGTGTCTGACAGGCATCCAGGCACCTCTGGATGAGCCTGCCCTGAAAGGAGCCCAGGTCGCAGTGGATGATATCAACGCAAAGGGTGGAGTTCTCGGGAAACAGCTCGAATTGATCAACCTTGACTGCAAAAGCGACCCGGTCACCACCGGCAACGTCGCCGTTCAGCTTATAGCCCAGGGCGCCAAGGCAATCATAGCTCCCAGCGACTTTGACTTTGGCGGTCCGGCCAGCCGCGAGGCTCAAAAAGCCGGGCTGGTGGGTATCTCCCCGGCTGCTTCATCCCCATTCTATGGTTCCAAGGCTCTTGGTGATAAGCAATTCACCATGTCGATGTGGAACACCACCATGGGTGCCGCCGCGGCGCAGTACGCCAGCGAGCAGGGCTGGAAGACAGCCTATGTTGTCACAGATGACTTCATTCAGTACACCAAAGATCTGGGGGAGTACTTCACCAAGGCCTGGGAAGCCGGAGGCGGTACGATCTTATACCAGGAGAAATACACGCAGGGTGCAGCCGATTTCTCCGCCCAGCTTGCCCGTATGAAGGCCTTGCCGCAGCAGCCTGATTTCTACTATATCTCATCCTACATGCCGGACCTGGGCCTGATCATCCGCACCATGCGCGAAGCGGGTATTACCCAGCCCATCCTGGGCGGCGACTCGTATGATGATCCCGGACTGTTCAAAGCGCTTGGCCCCGAGTATGGCAATAACATTGTCTTTGCCACCCATACCTGGGTCTCTCCCGACACATCCCCGCAGATGAAGCAATTCCTGGATGCCTATCAAGCCAAGTTCGGCGGACCGCCGGAAGCCATGTGGGCTGCAACCGGTTGGGACGTTGTCCATATCCTGGCTGGTGCCATGGAGAAAGCTGGCTCCACGGATGGCGCGGCGATGGCGAAAGCTATGGAAGACAACACCTGGGATCTGCTCACCGGAACCTTGAAATGGGAACCCGCCTCGAAAGGTCACGAGACCCACAAGCAGGCGGCGATGGTCAAGCTGGTCGATGGCAAGCCGGAGTTCATCGGCTGGCTGCTGCCGAAGAGCCAGCCAGCACCGTAATCTCGCGAACAGAGATTTGTGCTAATCCTCGAACACTAACCCAGGGATTTTGTGCAGACCAGTGTGTTTGCACAAAATCCCTAAAATTCATATACATGACTTCTAACATCCCCGCCAGTTCTGATCACAATACTCTGACCCTCCAAGGATTGTGCAAATATTTTGTTGGCCTGCGCGCCCTGGACGGCGTCAGTTTCTCTCTCGCACGCGGCGAGATCCTCGGTCTGATTGGACCAAATGGCTCGGGTAAAACCACCCTGATCAACGTTGTCACTGGCCTATTGCCTGCTACCAGCGGGCAGGTCTTTGTCGATGGCCTGGAAATCACCAACAAGAAGCCCTATCAGATTGCCCATGCTGGATTGGCGCGCACGTTCCAAACGATTCGCCTCTTCCGAGAGCTGACTGTACTGGAAAACGTGGAAGTGGCGGCTGTCAGCATGGGACTCTCCCGACGAGATGCTCAGAAGCGGGCGGCTGGAATATTGGAAGAGATCGGTATTTCCCGCTGGGCTGATATGCGCGCCGGTGTGCTGCCCTATGGACTGGAGCGACGCGTCGAAGTTGCACGCGCCCTGGCTACGCAGCCAAGCTTCCTATTCCTTGATGAGCCAGCTGCCGGCTTGAACGAAGATGAGAGCGAAGAACTTCTCCAGATCCTGGTTTCCATCCCCTCCCAAAAGAATTTAGGCATGTTGATTGTCGATCACGATATGCGTCTGATCATGCGCCTGTGCCATCGTTTGCATGTTCTAAATTTCGGCAAAACCATTGGGGAGGGCACACCCGAGGAAGTGCGTAAGATCCCGGCTGTGCTGCAGGCTTATCTGGGCAAAACCGCGGTGAGAGGCTGAGTATGTTGGAGCTGAAAAACATCTATGCCCGTTACGGAGCCATCACAGCTTTACGCGGTGTTTCGATGGCTGTTGGCAATGGGGAACTGGTTGCCTTGCTGGGCGTTAATGGCGCCGGCAAATCGACCACCCTGGCCTGTATCGCTGGAGTATTGCGACCCTGGAAAGGGGACCTCCTCTTTCATGGCAGTTCGATCCTCGGCAAGTCTCCAGAGCAGATCGCCCGTTTGGGCATTTCACTGGTACCCGAGGGACGCGCCATCTTCCCCAGCCTGACCGTAGAGGAAAACCTGCGCCTGGGTGCTTTCACCCGCAGCGAAAAAACTGAGTACAACCGGAATCTGGGAGAAGTCTTTGAGCTTTTCCCCGTGCTGAAGGAGCGACTGCAGCAGCCCGGTGGCACGCTTTCGGGTGGTGAGCAGCAGCAGCTTGCGATCGCTCGTGCTCTCATGTCCAGCCCGCGCCTGCTCATGCTGGATGAGCCCTCTCTGGGTCTGGCTCCTGCCCTTGTAGACCAGATCTTTGAGCTAATCGCACGACTGCACCAACGCGGTGTGACCATCCTGTTGGTCGAGCAGAACGTGGAACGGTCCCTGGAAATCGTTGATCGGGCATATCTGATGAATACTGGGTTGATCGAAAACCAGGGCACGCCAGAACAATTGCGAGCTCATGCAGATATCGAAAGCATATACATGGGCGTCCAAGGAAAGTCCAACAAATAGGAGCGCGGCTTTGATCAATTTGGAGTTCATCATCAACACTCTCAGTCTGGGCAGCCTGTACGCCATGTTGGCGCTGGGATTAGTGATCATTTACGGCATCTTGCGGCTGGTCAATTTTGCTTACGGTGAACTGATCATGATTGGCGGTTATACCCTGTATCTGCTTGCCGGCTTCACGCCTCTACCCTGGCTGGTGATTGCGATACTGGCGGTGGCGGTGGCCATGCTTACCAGCCTGTTCACCGAGTTGGTTGCCTTTCGTCCCGTACGGGAAAAATCGCTCACAGCGATGCTGATCACCTCTTTTGCCGTCAGCACATTATTGCAAAACGGTGCTCTGCTGATTATCTCTCCCCGCGCCCGGGCCGTGACCCTGCCGCAGATCTTTCAGACCAGCGTGATGATCGCCGGGACCAGTGTGCCCTGGCGAAATATTCTGACCATTGCGACAAGCGTCGTTACGCTGGCACTGCTCACCCTATTGCTGCGGCGTACGGTACTGGGGATCGCACTGCGCGCTGCCGCTGATAATTTCACCATGACTCGCATGTTGGGCGTGCCGGCAAACACAGTCATCTCTGCGGCTTTTGCTATCAGCGGTATTATGGCAGGCATTGTGTCCATCTTTTGGATTGGGCGCTCGGCCTCTGTGACACCCACAATCGGTGCCCCCCCTTTGCTGGTGGCGTTTGTTGCCACCGTGATCGGAGGGATGCGGAGCCTGACTGGCGCCGTGGTGGGCGGTTTTGTGTACGCCATCATTATCAGCCTGCTGGGCGTTCTGCTGCCGCCCGGCCTGGTGGAGTTTCGCGAAGCGTTCATGTTTGCCTTCGTCATCATTATCCTGCTCTTCCGACCGGAGGGCTTAATCCGCAGCAAAACATCTATGGAGCGTGTGGGATGAACCTTGCCGACCGTCTCAAGCCGCTCAACACCCCGCTTATTTTGGTCGCAGGGACTTTGCTCATAGCCGTCCTCACCGCGCTTTTGGGCATCCCACTTCTAACACGGATCGTCACGGTCATGTTTGTCAGTATCATCCTGGTGCTGGGTTTGCAGCTCTATATGGGCAATTCCGGAATCTTATCCTTTTCCCATATGGGTTTCATGGGCATTGGGGCCTACACCTCCGTGTTGCTCTCGATGACGCCCACCGCCAAACAGTTGAGCAATCCAAATCTGTATCCCTTCCTGATTCCGCTCCACTTGCCGTTCCTGCCATCCCTGCTCATTGGTGCACTCGTGGCGGCGTGTATCGCGGCCATCGTCGCCTATCCTTTGATGCGCCTTTCGGATGCCGCCGCTGTTATTACTACGTTCGCTCTGCTGGTCATTATCAACGTGGTGCTGGTTCATTGGAGCCGAGTGACCAACGGCCCGCGTACCCTGTTTGGTGTGGATAATTACACAACTTTGTGGACGAGCGTGACCTTTTGTGTGATCGCGATCTTTGCTGTTTATTTTTTCAAGGAGTCGCGGATCGGGTTGCGTCTACGTGCCACCCGGGATGATGCCTACGCCGCTGCCTCGATCGGGATCAACATGGTCGTGATGCGCTGGGTAGCGTTCGTTGCAAGCGCCTTTATCGCAGGGATCGGCGGAGGTCTTTGGGCGCACTTCATCACTTCCTTCTCCCCCTATTCCTTTTATCTGACCGAGACTTTTGTGGTCCTCGCCATGCTCGTGATCGGCGGCCCGTACAGCGTCTCTGGAGCGGTGATTGGAACATTGGTTGTGACCGTTGCCCGCGAGCTATTGCGCGCCATTGAAAACTACGTCAACATTCTCCAGATCTTCCCGGAGGGCTTCTTTGGTTTCACCGAAGTTGTCATGGCAATTGTCCTGGTCGTGATCCTGATCTATCGACCCACCGGCATCCTGGGCGGCCAGGAACTGCACTGGCCGCTTCGGCTGCGCAAAGCCGCATCTACTGATACCAATCCGGCGGTAAATCGTACCGGGTGAGGCAAACACAATGTGTGACACTTTTGTCGCTTTACCCTCTGTCACTCGTGACCAAAATGTTCTCTTTGCAAAAAGTGCAGACTGCGAAGTAAATGAGGCCAACGCCATTGTACGCATCCCTCACAAAAAACATGCCAGGGGTGAAAGCGTCCGCGTGACCCATCTTGTCATCCCGCAGGCTGAAGAAACCTACGAAATCTTTCTGACCAAGGCTTTCTGGACCTACGGGTGTGAGATCGGGATAAATGAATATGGACTGGCGATGGGGGAGGAAGCTGTCTTTACCACGGAAATGGCTGAAGAAAAGGATGGGCTGATTGGACCTGATCTCATGCGTCTTGGCCTGGAACGGGCGCGCAATTGTCAGGAAGCCATTGAGATTATGACTGGCCTGCTGGAAAAGTATGGGCAGGGCGGCAGTGCAGAACTTAAGGGGAACTCCCACTTTGATAGCAGTTTTCTGATGTCTGATACAAGTGAAGCCTGTATCCTGGAAACTGCCGGCCGTAAATGGGCTGTGAAGAAAGTGCAAGACTCCGACTCGATTTCCAACATGCTTGGAATTTCTTCCAATTGGACAACCTGCTCGATTGACTCAGGACCGCAGAAGGCCAACTGGGCACAAACATTCGCCTTGCCCGAAGTCCCGCCCACACTTGGCTCTCCGGACAGGCAGTGTTATACGTACGACAAACTAAAAGAATCTGCTGGACAGATTACTGCTGCGACGATGTTTCAGATGATGCGCCATCACAATGACGGCTATCATCCCGCGACGGCGGATGCTCATCGAAACATATGTATCCATGCCGGGCCGCAGGAAAACCGCTGGTGGCAGGCCGATGGCGTGATGGTCACGGATGTCGGTCAGCACGGGGTGACGATCTGGGTCACTGGCACCTCGGGAAATTGTGTTTCGATTTTCAAGCCTGTCTTTATGGGTATTGATTTGCCAGATAGCATCGGGCCCATCCCTACCGAACACTTTGATCCGCGTTCTCTCTGGTGGAAGCATGAACTGCTCCACCGCCGCGCCATGGCCGATTTTGAGCATTTGGTGCCAGAAATTCGCAGCGATTTTGATGTGCTGGAAAATGAGTTTTTGGCCGAGGCTGAATCTGTAAAGAAGGGTGCTCCACTTGAAAAAAGTGATTTCATGGAATATTGCTTCAACAGATCCATGCAGGCTACGGAAACCTGGATTGGCCGCTTGCGCGCTCGTGCCGATCTAGCCTTCGACGACGCATCATACCGCGCAATGTGGCAGAAGCTAAACGCAGAGGCCGGGCTGACAGGCATGCCCGCATAAGATTTTATAAATTCTCGGACAGGAAAACAAGGAGAGTGAGATGGCTACAAAAGTAACCCGTGACCGATTGTTCTTCGCATTCGAACCCAAATTAGACCCTGCGGTATCTGTCAGGCAAGGTGAAGCAGTCCTGCTTGAAACGCATGATTGCTTTGAAGGTCAAATCCAAAAGCCGCAGGATCTGGTAGATAAGCTGGACTGGAACCATGTCAATCCTGCTACAGGACCTGTATACATTGAAGGAGCAAAGCCAGGGGACGTTCTGCGAGTCGACCTGCTGGAAGTCAAGGTTGGTCAACAAGCCAGTATGGTCACGATCCCCGGTGAGGGCGCACTTGGTGATGTAATCACCCGGATGGAAACGGCTATCCTCAAAGTGGAAGGCGACCATATTCTATTCAAGGATAGGATTCGAATCCCCAAAAAACCAATGATCGGGGTGATTGGGGTAGCGCCCGAATCAGGGTCCGTGCCGAACGGTACCCCCGGACCTCACGGCGGTAACCTGGACTGCACGTTGATGTGCGAGGGGAATAGTGCGTATTTTACGGTCGGGGTGGAAGGCGCATTGTTCGGCGCTGGCGACTTCCATGCTGCTATGGGGGATGGTGAGATCGTTGTTTGCGGGGCAGAGATCTCTGGAGAACTGCACTTCAAGGCGCAGGTAGTGGATCTGAAGGGGCTGCCGACCCCGTTCGTGGAAACACCTGAGGTTGTGGCAACGATCTATTCAGCTCCCACCATTGATGAGGCATCAAATGGTGTCATCCACCACATGGCCCAATTTCTGACTGATTTCGCAAAAATTCCGCTGAATGATGCCGGGATGCTGATGAGTCTGGTGGGACAGCTCAAATTCTGCCAGGTCGTGGATCCGCTCAAAACAGTGAGATTCGAATTTCCCAAGTGGGTCCTGGCTGAATACGGCTTCAAGATGAGGTAAGCTGCAGATAGTGTCAAATCCCTCTGACAGGACCGTCTGCAATATCCTCGAAGGGAATGTTGTAGACGGTTCAGATCATCCAGTTATTCCTCCTGTCTGCAAGAACAAGATTCCGGTTCGTCATGATATTCGCAGCGGCAAGCCCAGGATGATCGATAACCAGGTTCGTCAGGATGGGGTTTTTAAACTACTCGCGGGTGGTTCCTTTGCTTAGAGGGCGGAAATGCCCTGCCTCCAAACCTTTGCGCCTTGCCATTACAAGTGTGAGTCTGTGCATAGGTAGGATTTCAAGCAGCGGACGAGTCAGATCGCCTGTTTGCGGTAAAAGGACAGTGGGGATTTCTGGGTCGACAGAGGAATCCACCCAAAAAACTCTACCACCGTTTGACTGAATTTCCCGCGCAAGGTCACGGCTCAGCACGGAGTTCGAGTTGGCTCCCGCGAAAATGAGTGCAGCGAATCCCCGATCCACCACCTCTAACGGACCATGCCGGAAGTCTGCGGCGTGCATTCCCTCAAACTAAGATTTCGCGGCTTCCTTTTTCTGGAGGGCTGCATCCCCATAACGCCGAAATCGTACCGGGTTATTATCGCTTTCATCGAGCGTCAGCCATGCAATAGGATATTCGCAATTGGCTGCCCACGTACTCAGGAGAGTAGTCTTCCCATAACCCGCCGGGGCGGAAATCAGAACAAGCGAACGAAGAAGACCGCGATTTAATTGTCCGGCAAGCCGGGAACGGGCTCATGCGTTTGGCCGCGCGGAGGGGACGTAGAGTTTGGTGGCAAGCAAGGCCATGGCAGCAAACGGAGGCATCGGAATACTACCGGGAATGATTGCATCGACCCTCCGGTCTGGGTGATTCGAGCCATCCATGGGAACTTTTCCCTAGGGCAAAGCATCTAGACTGTACAGCTTGTGCGTAACTCGTCTTCGTTTAACAGTATATAAGGAGCACGAATGTTCAATCTATTGCTGATCTTTGTTCTGGTAATGTTGACCGGATTTGGGTGCTACTTCGTCACCGGCAGAATGTGGCACTAGTGCCGCAATCAAGTTGTGTTTGCCCGCAGCAAACTCATGGGCTGGTATGCCAGGGACCTTACCCACTCCGGCATGGACTGACCCAACAGATAAGCCAGGTCTGCAAACAGGGACCAATTGATGACTTCGTCGAAGACGAAGGGAATGGGGTAATTCGTGTCGTATGGGTGGCGATTGTAAAAGAGATACCAGCATGAAAGCAACACACACACCAAACCAAAATTCGAAAGGGCTCGCTGCCTGCCTGTGCCAGGGCGGCTCCATTCCGACAGTTGAGGAATGAGGAAAAGCAGAAATACGAGGCGATAATCCCAGTTGTTTCCGAGCAGGAACGTACCCACGTAGATTGCGGCTCCCATCCAGAACGCGCTCAAATTCCTTTGGGAAGAAGCGGTGAGACGCCCATTTCTGCGCAGGCCCATCCAGAACAAGACTAAAACAATCACGACGGCAGGCAGATAAGAAATGATCTTGAAGGCAACCGGAATTGCATCCCTGTCCATCCATTGCTTCAGAGTCGAGTTGAGGAAGTGTGCAAAGTACATCACAATGACATTTGCTCCATAGGAGATGTCGCGGCCGCGCATGGTGTCGTTCCACGATGCCTGCACATTGCGGGCAGTGAGTAAGATGTAAAATACGAAGGGCACGCCGGTGATCAGCAAGGAGGAGAAAAAACGATTCTTGCCTTTGGATGTAAAGATAATCATTCCCACGTAAGGGAAGAGTTTCAGCAGGGATGCAAAGAAAACAAGTCCGACAGAGACACCGGTCGCATTCTGAGAAAAAATGACCGCCAGCGCACACAGGAAAAAGATGATCAGGTCAACGTTGGCCCGCTCATATAACATCATCGCCGCAGGCGAGAAGAGGACCAGCAGCATTAAGATAGCTTCTATTTTTCCGGGTTTCTCAGGGAAAAGAAATGCACCAAGGAAAAACAATATGATCATCAGGATGCCGATCCATAACGTGTCATCCTGAGAAATACCGGTCAGGGCAAGGAGATACCAGATGGAGGGGTAATTGAATATCCTGCCATCGGGGTCGCCGGGATTTGCGATCGTTGGGTCAAGCCCCATGCGTAGCGTATCGATTGTGCCAGGAATGAGCCGCCAGTCGAAAAAGAACTGCGCCCCCCCGGGATGAACTCCCCACAAAGCCCATGTTTTTTCATAACCATAGCTGAGAAAAAGATCGCACAAAATGGCCCACATGAGCAGAGACACAGCAATGAGCCAGAACCTGCCATCCCGAAAAATGGACTTCATGCCTTACCCCACTACTCGGATCTCCCTTGGCATATCCGAAAGGCTCTCTGCGCCCGTTTCGGTAATCACCATATTGTCTTCAATCCGCACGCCATTTCGGTCGGTCAAATAGATCCCGGGTTCCACTGTAAACGCCATGCCCGGCTCGAGCAGTTGCATGTTGTCGCCGCGCATGTACGGGTCTTCGTGACCTTCCATGCCAATGCCGTGACCGGTGCGATGCGTAAAATATTTTCCATAGCCAGCCTTCTCGATCACGTCGCGCGCGGCCCTGTCCACATTCGCACATGGGACACCGGGCCGCGCGGCCGCGCGCCCTGCGGCGTTGGCTTCCTGCACGATTTTATGAATCTGCTTGCATTCCGCGTCCACTTCGCCAACGGCAAAAGTTCGCGTCAGATCAGAGATGTAGCCGTTGTACGCCGCACCCCAGTCCACGACCAGAAGATCTCCAGACTGCAGTTCTCGATTGCCGGGAGAAGCATGAGGATTGGCGGAATTCGGGCCGGCAGAGACAATCGGCGCAAAAGGCATCTCCGATTCGGAACCATGCTTCAACAACTGCACCACCAGCTCCGAAGCCAGTTCGTGCTCGGTCATTCCAATTTTTATGAGTGGAATTGTCGCTTCGAGCGCCTCCTGTGCGATCTTGACCGCGCGGCGCATCGCATTCACTTCTTCCTTATCTTTTCTGACTCGCAGGTTTGCCAGCGCATCGGATGCGTCAAGATAGTCCGCTTCGGGCGCGCCAGCTTTGACGTGCCGAAATTCCAGCAGGCGCATCTGACGCGGTTCGACGCCGACCCGCTTCCCATCCAGACTGAGGGACTGGGCCGCGTTTCGAAACACACTCTCCCACTCTGACGGATTCTCCCCGTATGCGAATGCCGCTACTTTATATGGGAACAGATTCACCTTTGGTAACTCAAGCTCCGGCAGCACAATGACGGGATCCTGGCCCGGTGCAACCATCAACACCACCGGCCTCTCCATCAAATGGAAGTTCAAGCCGGTGAGATATTTCAGGGTGGGGCCGGGATTCAATACAACGGCATCCAGCCCAAAAGTCGGGAGTGAAGCGGTGAGTTTATCGAGGCGGGACTGAGTCATGTCAGGTCATCCTGTTTGATCTTGTGATTCTTCTTCGAGAAACCATAAAGGATCCAATCCACGGCCACCGGAAAAAGCGTGTCAAATGTGGAGAGAAGGCGGAACCACCATGGAATGATCAGACTGCGGCGCGGCCATTTCGCAACATCAACGACGCGCTCCGCTACATATTCTGAACTCATACGAACGTTGAAGCGCGAACGGACAGACCGATAGGCGGCTGTGATCGAACCACCGGTATGCTGTCCAAACTCCGTTGCCGCCGGACCCGGATAAATACCGCTCACTTTGATCCCCAGCGGCGCGACTTCACGGCGGAGCGCATCGGTAAACCCGCGCACGCCAAACTTGCTGGCATTGTAGGATGTGATCAAAGGTGCAGCGATCTGCCCGGCCATCGACGACATATTGATGATGTGACCCTGCCGCCGGGCCAGCATATGCGGCAAAACAGAACGGGTGACCTGCATCAGCCCGATCAAGTTCACCTGGATCAAAAGCTCGATGTCGCGTTCAGGAGTGTGATCTTCGAACCACGCTACGCGGCCAATCCCAGCATTGTTGAAGAGAATATCGATCTGCTCATATACAACCAGCGTGGTCTGCACCATGTTCTCGATATCGGCGCGATTGGTGATGTCAACCGGAACAGCCAGCGCCTCGCCACCCTCGCGTTGAATTTTGTCCGCCATGGCCTGCAAACGATCCAGCCGCCGCGCGGCAAGGACAACCCGGCACCCTTCCCTGGCGAACAAACGCGCCGCATCTTCGCCAAACCCGGAGGATGCGCCCGTAATGAGGACAACCTTGTCTTTGAGAGAAATAGGAAAAATGCTCATCTTGCCCTATTGTAAAACGAAAAGCGCCCAAATAAGGTGACAGTCACTTTGAAAGTGACTGTCACCTGTTCATGCTATTCTTCCTCTGGCGCTTCTTCCTTGCCAGGCTTTCTCGGCCTGGGCGGCTCAATGGTGGGACGGGCCGAGAGCGCGATCTCCAGCACATCATCCATGTGCTTGACCGGGATGATTTTCAACTCGGCCCTGGCGGTCTTCGGCAGGTCCACCAAATCCTTCAAGTTCTTTTCCGGGAGGAGTACCGTTTTCAACCCGGCCCGGTGCGCGGCAAGGACTTTCTCGCGCACGCCGCCAATCGGTAGGACCCGCCCGCGCAAAGTGATCTCGCCGGTCATGCCCACGTGCTTGAACACAGGACGCCCCGTGAGTGCGGAAACGATCGCGGTCGCCATGGTAATCCCTGCGGACGGGCCATCCTTCGGAATGCCGCCTTCGGGCATATGGACATGAATGTCCATGCGCTCGAAGACTTCCATATCGATCTTGAGCGCCGCCGCGCGTGACTTGATGTAGGTCAACGCGGCCTGGCCGGACTCCTGCATCACTTCGCCCATCTGGCCCGTCATTTGCAGGCCGCCTTTGCCTTCCAGGATTGCCACTTCGACCGGCATGATCTCGCCCCCGGTCTCTGTCCATGCCAGGCTGGTGACTACACCCACTTCGTCGGAAAGCTCAGCCTCAGGCTGGAATACCTGCTGCGGGCCGAGGAACTTCTCGATCAGGTCAGCCGTGATCTCAGTGGGATACTTCTTCCCCTCCGCCTTCAATCTCGCCACTTTGCGGCAAATCCGCCCGATCTCGCGCTCCAGGTTGCGGACGCCCGCCTCATAGGTGTATTCGCGGATGATGCGGCGGACCCCGTCGGGAGCAAAGGTCAGGCTGATATCGTCGATCCCATTTTCTTCAAGCTGACGCGGAATTAGATAACGGTTAGCGATCTCCAGCTTCTCTTCCTCAATATAGCCCGGGAACTCGATCACTTCCATCCGGTCCAGCAGCGCGGGCGGGATCGTCCCCAGCGAGTTAGCTGTCGTCACGAACATGACCTTCGAGAGATCGAATGGCAATTCGAGATAATGATCGCTGAACGCGTAATTCTGTTCGGGATCAAGCACTTCGAGCATTGCAGAAGCCGGGTCGCCGCGAAAGTCGGAGTAGAGTTTATCAATCTCATCCAGCATGAACAGCGGATTGGCTGTCCCGGCCCGCTTCATGGTCTGGATGATGCGCCCGGGCAGCGCGCCGATGTACGTGCGGCGATGTCCGCGAATCTCGGCCTCATCACGCACGCCGCCAAGGGACACGCGCACGAACTTCCGTCCGATCGATTCAGCAATCGAACGCCCCAGCGAGGTCTTTCCTGTTCCAGGAGGTCCAACGAAGCACAGGATGGGTTGTCGTTCCTTCTTCGGTTTGAGCGAGCGCACCGCGATATATTCGAGGATGCGTTCCTTCGCTTTCTTCAAACCGTAATGATCGCGCTCCAGAATTTTGGCGGCGTTCTTCACGTCGAGATGGTCAGGCGTGATATTCGTCCACGGCAGGTCAACGATCCAGTCAATGTACGTGCGTATGATGCCGACCTCGGGAGCCATCGGCGGCATCTGGTTGAGCCGTTCGATTTCCTTCAGCGCCACTTTCTTTGGCTCCTCCGGCAAATTCGCGGCCTCCACTTTTTGCTTCAACTCGCTCACGTCGCGCGTGAAGATATCGCCTTCGCCCAACTCATTCTGGATCTGCTTCATCTGCTCGCGCAGATAGAACTCACGCTGGCTTTTGTCCACTTCATTTTGCACGCGCGAATGGATCTCGTCTTCGAGCTCCAGTACATCCACTTCCTGCGCCAGCAGGTTGTTCAACTGTCCCAGCCGTGCGCGCGGCTCAGGTGTGAGCAGCAAACTTTGCTTGGCTTCATACGTCAGCGAAAGCGACGTGGCGATCATATCCGCCAGCCAGCCCGGCTCGGAGATATTCATCGCAAACAAATGCGCTTCTTCAGGGATGGAACGATCCAACTGCACGCAGCGATCGAACAGGTCCAATGCCGAGCGCATCAACGCCTGTGTCTGACGGTCCGGCGCCTGCGGTTCGTGGACAACACGCGCCCGCACTTTGATATAGGGGGTCATGCGGACAAACTCAACGATCTCCACGCGCCGCCGTCCCTGCACGAGCGCGGAGTGCGACCCATCGGGCATCGAGAGCAAACGTCCTACCGCCATTTCCACACCGATCGGCAGGAAATCTTCGACTCCGGGGTTTTCCATGTCCGGGTCTTTTTGCGTCAGGCCGATCACGGTCAAATCTTTGCGCTGGGCTTCCTGCACTGCCAGTAAGGACGACTCGCGCCCCACGAAGATCGGCGAGACCATGCGCGGAAAAATGACCAGGTCGCGCAGCGGCAAAACCGCGGCTTCGATCATTCCGTCCGGCCCCGGCTCGCGGTTCGGGATACGGTAAAGTTCCTCTGTACGCTGCGAGAGGGTCACATCAAAATTATCTTCTTCTTCGTTCCAGTCGCGATTCATATTATCCTCGCCCTCACCCCGCCTTCGGCACCCTTCTCCCATCTTTGGGAGAGGGGCCGGGGGTGAGGGTTTTTTTCCAAGCCGTTATCACTTCCGCAGTCACGAACATCGAACCTGCGGATAAAACAATGCTACCATCTTTTGACGATAATTCCAGCGCGCGCTGGAAGGCCGACTCCACGGGAGTCACCGCTTCGTGCGGGATCCCGGCCTGGTCAGCCAAATTTTGAATTTTCTCCACTTCGAGTGCGCGCGGATGGTCGGCGCGCGTGACGATGAGTCTCCTGATTTTAGGTTTCATCTCCGCGAACATGCCGGGGATATTCTTATCCTCCGACGCGCCGAAGATGAGATAGACCTGTTTGCCAGGGAAATTTTCTTCAAGAGTCTCACGCAGTTTCGCGAACGAGTCCTGATTGTGGGCAGAGTCGAAAATAATCGGCGGATTCTGTCGAACCACTTCAAAGCGAGCGGGCCATTTTACCTGAGAAAATCCCTTTTGGATATCTGCGTCCGAGATTTTGAGTCCGCTGGTTTTGAGGGCGGTGTAAGCTGTGGCAGCGTTCTCAACCTGGTGAGCACCGAGGAGTGGAATATGCAAAGAAATAGATTCGCGCTGAGCGGAGGGACGAGTGCCCTTCGAGGAGCGCAGTCGAAGGACGCGTACTTGAAGCGTTTGTCCCTCGAGCGTGTGACCTGTCCGTTGAAATTCCACATCGCGTCCAACCAGTGTGAAGTCCGATCCATGTTCACTGGCTATGCGCAGGAGAACTTCGAGGGCTTCATCCTTTTGAGGGGAGGAAACGACCGGCACGCCCGGCTTGATGATTCCAGCCTTTTCCCCCGCGATCTTGGCGAGCGTGTCGCCAAGGACGGCCATGTGGTCGTACGAAAGCGAAGTAATGACCGAGACGCATGGCGTGACCACATTGGTCGCGTCGAGGCGGCCGCCGAGACCGACTTCAAACACTGCCGCGTTAACACTTTGTTTGGCAAAGGCCATGAAGGCAAGTGCCGTGGTGATTTCAAAAGTGGTCAGTTTTTCGATTTGTGCAACAGCAGGCTTGATCTCTTCGACAAGGTCCACCATTTGCTCATGGGTGATCGGCTCGACGTTGATCTGAATCCGCTCACAGTAATCTTCCAAGTGAGGTGACGTATAGAGGCCGACCTTGTACCCCGCGGCCTGCAACGCGGACGCGCACAGCGCCGAAACTGATCCCTTCCCCTTTGTCCCTGCCACGTGGATGATGGGAAATTTCTTCTGCGGATTGCCAAGCAAATCCATCAGCGCAAACATGCGGTCGAGGTTGAAATCCGCCTTGGCAAGCTCTGACGAATGTTTGAGACTATAATCGACGAAGGAATAAAGGTAATCGAGGGCGAGATTGTAGGCGGTTTCAGTGTCCATGTGAGGGATTGTAATTGGTAAATTGGAAATCGGGAATTGGATGGCGATAGTTGTTGGTATCTTGAGGATCGACGGCATTGAGGAGATCCTTGCAAGAAAATACCTGTCACCACATCTAGCTCATTGGAGGGATAATGCCTGATCAGTCACAAAATGATAAGCGCACAGGTTCAGATAGCAGGTTTAGGTGGCGAAGCGATGAACTGGACGACTTTATCATGAAGAGGATTTATGAGGCCTATGATATTAAAGAAGAACCTGAAGAAGATGGAGAACAGGAAGAGGAAGATGATTCTGAATTGAATGCTTTATCCTCTGATGAAACATATCCTATCTACTCTGATGAGCCGCCAGACACATGGACAGGGGCCGTGACCGCTTTCTGGACATCGCTTCCTACTTTGTCAAAACTTCTGACCTGGTTTATCTTTATATGGCCTCTGTCGTACTTCATCGCGAAATTTCTATTTCGAGAGATGAATTCGATGGACAATGCCGTAGTCACGTTATTATTGGTGCTTCCGTCCAGCATTTTGATGGGAATTAATGGGCTGCTTATCCTCTTCAACCAGAGTACAGACGAGGCGGCGTCACAGGCGCGGAGTGGATCGTTCAGGTTTCTTGTCGGTATCTTCTCCTTGCTCGTTGGCTGGGGCGTTGCAGTCTACTTTGCCTGGATCTATTTCGTGCCAGAATTATGATTGGAACTGGTGTAAGGCGGGTTTCCCTTTAGCGATGCTTCGTGACCAATTCGCCCCACTCATAAAATGATCGCCACACTCACCATCCACCTCCACCTCCCTGCCTGCGCCTCGCTCAAGGAGAAGCGCGGACGGATCAAGCCGCTGATCGCGCGCTTGCACCGTGAATTCAACCTTTCCGTAGCCGAAATCGATCTACAGGACAAATGGCAGGAGGCAGTCGTCGGCTGCGCGATGATCGGAGATGACCACGCATTCCTGGAGTCCGCTTTGCAGAATGTGGCGCGGTGGGTGGAAGGTCACTGGACGGACGGAGATGTGATCGACCAAAGGATCGAGGTTATTTCGTAGGGCAGATTTTCCTTTGCCAGCCCGAATACGGGGAAAAAATCGCATCTATTCTTTGAACTCAGTGTTAATTTGAGTGAGTGGATTGTGCTAAAAAGCACGTTCTTCCTTTTAAGGTAATATTTACCAAAAATTTATGAATTTTCGTTGACTTTCTCCATGTGGATTTGTACAATTAAAGCTAATAGCAGTTAATTCTTATAGACGACTTGCTGACAAATCAAGTAAGCCTGTGCCTTTTCTTTCTGAGGTCACAAATGTCGCTTGCGTCAAACTTTTCAATCGTTTTGATTGTTGCCCGGGCCGCGCACGATACCGTAGCCCCGGTCAGACGTTAGATTGCGCCATTGAGCAGACGTATGCTCTCTGGCGCTTTGCTTTTTGGAGATGAGCTATGGATAAGCCTTTACTGGTAGAGATCATCGCTTATGCCCCCACAGCCTACTATCACTGCACACACTGTGAAGTGGCCTGGCAGGAAATGGGCAAGAGCAACCACGTCCACGAGGAGCAGGTCGCAAGCAGCCTGCCCGGGGATTTGCTCGAGGAGTACGGGAGAGTATCAGACTGGGTCCGGAACATTTTCCGGGTTCATTGCGACAAGGTCGTTTTAAAGGTTATAGACGCCGCTTCAATCGAAGGCTTTTACAAATCACTAAAACATAATGCACGCCGCTATCCGGCCATCATTGTGAATGGCAAGGCTCGTTTTATCGGGAGCGACATGTTAGCCACCGCGGGTGAGGAGATTGCCCGTCAACTGGCAAGCCAGCCAACGGAAGTCTGATCGACCCGTGGAGGCGTTTGAAAGGAGGTCTATGGAGGAGAAGTAAGTCGCTCAGAGGCCGGGAATGGAATATCCATCCTGCCGGCCGTGTTCATCAACGTGCAAGTTCGACTCGTACAACATGCCAATGGAGGAAGTTATGAATACTCTTTGGATCGTTGTGATTGCGGCGGTTGTCATCTACGTGGCGTACAACTTTTACGCCAAGTCAGTTGACAAGAACATCATTAAGGCCGATGCCAAGAAGGCTACGCCGGCCAAGATGTACATGGATGGCGTGGACTTCATGCCTACCAGCCGCAACGTGTTATATGGCTATCACTTCAAGTCGATTGCCGCGGCAGGGCCAATCGTAGGGCCCATCACGGCGGCCAACCTTTGGGGCTGGGCGCCGTCGCTTGCCTGGCTGTTGGTTGGCGTCTCTCTCATCGGCTGGGTCAGTGACTACAGCGCCATCATGGTTGCCGTCCGAAATGATGGCAACAGTCTGAGTGCCGTCAGTCATAAACTGATCTCGCCGCGCACCCGCCCGATCCTGTTCACCTTCATCTTCTTCTATCTGATGCTGGTGGCTGGAGCCTTCATGGGCATTATGTCGGCTTTGATGGCTGCTCGTCCTGATGTACCCCTTGGCATCATTGCCCTCGGTGTTATGGGTTTCCTGGCAGGTCAGATGCTCTATAAGTGGAAGATGGATCTGATCCTGGTGACAGCCATTGTAGTCATCGTGACTCTGGCGGCCATGATCTTCGGGCCGTTCGGCGCAGTCAATGCAGAAGGCAAGCTCGACTTCACCCAGGGTCCGATCAGTGCCGTGACGCTGGCCTTCAATAAAGCAGTGGATACTATTAGCGGCGGCAACGCAGTGATGACCGTCACGGATCCAACTGCTGCTGATCCGCGCATCCCGGCTCCAGGTGCAGATGGGAAGCGAACATCCACAGCGGTCTACAATGCAGACACTGGAGAGATCAAGACGATGCCGTCCTACCTCTTCTGGGCGTTGTTCCTGCTGGTCTTCTCATACCTGGCCGCGACCTTGCCCATCTGGAGGTTCGCCCAACCCGTTAACTATATTGGGTTCTGGGTGACGCTCATTGCCATTGGCCTCAGCGCCATCGGCGCGGTGCTGGCACCATTCATCAAACCAGATGTTGGGGCGTTCGCGCTGGAAGCTGTCAAGTCACAGTCCTGGTTGCCTGCGGCTGGCAAAGCCTGGCAGCCGCTCTGGCCGATGCTGTTCGTGACCATCGCTTGCGGTTCCATTTCAGGCTGGCACGCCCTGATCGGCTCGATCGGCACAGCCCGCCAGTTGGAATATGAGACAGATGGCCTGCCTGTTGGTGGCGGCGCAATGTTCACCGAAAATACCCTGGCCCTGCTCGCACTCGTGGCCGTTTCCATCGCGGGAACCGGCGGAGGCGCGGGTCGCTTTGCGGCCGGGATCGGCAGCCTGCTGACCGTGCTGTTCGGCGACGGCTTCAAGCTATTCGGCACAGCTCTCGGCTTTGGCACCTTCATGATCATTGTGCTAACCGTGACCCAATTGGTCTTCCGGGTCATGCGTGTCACCCTCTCCGAGTGGGCCGGCGATGTGATGCCCGCGCTGAAGAACATGCATGTCTCAACTATCGTTTCGATGGTGTTGACGATATTGCTGGTTCTGACCGGCACGTGGGTCTACCTGTGGCAGTTATTCGGTGCGGCCAATCAGTTGATGGCGGCACTCAGTCTGTTGATCGTCACCGTCTGGCTAAGGGAGCAAAAGAAGAATCCATCCTTTGCCCTGTGGCCGACGCTGTTCATGTACATCACTACGCTGGCGGCCACGCTGGTGACCGCACGCAACCTGTTCGTGACCATCGTGCCCAAGGGCGGCTCGGCTGCCGCAGGCGCGTGGGCGATGATCATCATTGCTGTGTTGCTCTTCGTGACTGCGCTCGTGATCGGCTGGGACGGCTATCAAGCCTATCAGCGTTATGGAAGGGCCCCGATGAAAAAAGCTGCAGCGGCAGCGGACGATTGATCATCAAGGTGATAAACAAGAAAGGGAGACGCCAAACCGCGTCTCCCTTCTCCTGGGTTTGAATCTGTTATCGAATCATTGGCGTTCGGCGATCGCGCGTCCCAAATCACTCAAAGATTCAAAGTAGGCTTTGGCATCCGCAGCACGGGTGTTGGGAAATGGAACGTGGATCTCGAAATTTGGCGCGGTCCTGCGCAGGCTGAAACGGATGTAGCGCGGTGACAAGGATTGCATCGGAACGGTCAGATGATCCAGAGTACTGGCTGCCAGATTCAGCAGTCCTTTGGGCGCCATCAAACGGAGGCCTTGGTATTCTGTAGCTTCCCAGCCTCGTTTGGCGACCTGACTCAAGGCGGTGCGTCCGCTCCAGGTTTTGGGGTCAGCCAGCTCGAGGTCCAGAAGAGGAGGCGTGCTGAGATAGGCGCGAAAGATCAGCACGTCATCGCGTCCCTGAAAGAACGCAAGGATCGTCATCCAGAAAACATCGCGCGGTTTGAGGACGAGAAGAGTATCCATACGTTGAAAGGGACGTTTGGCTTTTGCAATGCCCATTTCTGCGACGGATGTCCCAAGCCAGCGAAAGGTGGTGCGCTGCCCGATGAGCGGCAGGCCGGCTTGCATCCATTTGAGCAGCGCGTCGCCGCGCCGGAGGTTGTAGATCATACCCAGGGCAAACCAGCCCATGAAGACAGCAACGGCAATAATGACGATATACTGTGAGTTCAAAGCGACACCTCCATCCTTACAAGTACGAATGAGTATAATATGAAAAGCAGTCGGACTCAAACTGAAACCAAGCCGAGCCGCTGGCAGGCGATTCGCGAATTTTTATACGGCATGTTTGGTATGGAGATCGCCGAGCATGCTATGGAAATGCGTGCAAGTCTTGAAAGCATTTTTATGTTGGGAACGGTGGGAGATATGATTGGGGTGCCTGTTCTGCCACCCTATTACAGCCTGCGTCTTCTTCCTTATATCGTCCCTCATATTTCCACCTGGAAGCGTCGCGTTCTGAGGGAAAAGGAATTCAGCGACGAGCATGATTATCATCTCGATGGCCTCTAGTGAACCTGTATCATCAAGGGCTACATACAGAAAGGAAACCAGACATGACTGAAGAAGAGAAGAAAAGTTTTTGGCAGAACGCGAAAGAAGTAATATATGGCATGGCCTCGCACGATATGAGTCGCTACGCCCTGCGGACCCGCGCCAGCATGGAGCATCTCTTCATCCTGATCACGATGGGTGACATGATCGGCATTCCGATCCTGCCTCCATACTACAGCCTGCGCCTGCTGCCCTACGTTGTGCCGCAGATTTCCACCTGGAAGCGGCGGTTGCTGCGTGAGAAAGACGTCTCGGATGCAATGTTCTAGGGACCTGCATTATTGCAGCTTGTGTATAAAACGCCCGAATACAAGTTGCGATATGGAATAAGCCATGGACGCACAACACCTAATCAAAGGAGACGAAATGTCCCTGAAACAGATCTTTGAAGAACACCCCGAACGACGCTATATTATGTTCGGGGGGAAAGGCGGTTTGGGGAAGACGACCTTCTCCGCCGCCACCGCCTACTGGCTTGCCTCGCAGGGCAAAAAAGTGTTGGTCTTTTCCGTTGACCCGCAGGCCAGTCTCTCGGATATCTTCCAGAAGGATATCTTTGGCAAAGGTCCTGTGAAGATCATGGAGAATCTCTGGGCGCAGGAAATCGACGCCGATCAGCATATCAAGGCATATCAGGGAGAGATACGTCAGAAGATCCTTGATATGTACGGCTTCGAGGCAGTACCGGATGAGATCGAGCAGTATATCCAGGCTGCTTCTGCCGAGCCCGCCATGGAAGAGAGCGCCATCTTCGACGCGGTGGTGGATATCGTGATAGGTGGCGAATACGATTACTATATCTACGACCTCGTACCATTGGGTCATGCCTTGTACTACCTGAGCATGGCGAAGGTTTATGACGAATGGATCAACAAGATCACCAAATTGCGCGAAGAGATGCGCGAATACGAGGAGATGGTCTCACGCATGAAGCGCGAGAAGGAGACGGAGGAAGACCAGATCCTGACGGAACTCCAGTACATCCGCACTCGTATCAATGCTTCCTCGAGCATCCTGACAGATAAGGAAAAGACCGGCTTCTTCTTTGTGGTCATCCCCGAAGAAATGATTTTGATTGACACGGCCAAGGCCGCGGAGTTGTTCGCCAAGTTCGACGTGCCGATCATGGGTTACGTGGTCAACCGCGTGGTGCCGCGCGAACTGCTTCAACAGAATATCCCGGCCTATCTGAAAAACCGAATCGAGATGCAGGATAAGTACCTGGAGCAGATCAAGAACACGTTTGGCTCACAGGTGGCCGCGCACGTTCCGGAGCTGGAACGCGATGTCACCGGTCTGGACATGATTCGGCAGCTGGCCGAGATCATGTATGGAAAATAAGGAGAATCGGCCATGAATGACATCGAAACTTCCATGCTGGCTTACGTTAAAGAGCACGATTCCCTGCGGTATCTCTTCTTTGGAGGCAAGGGCGGCGTGGGAAAGACCGCCCTGGCGGGCGCGACTGCCATCTGGCTGGCAAAGCAGGGCAAGCGCGTGATGCTGGCATCCACCAATCCAGTCCACAGCCTGAGCGGATTGCTGGGACAAAACGTTTTTGGTCAGCCGACCCCGGTCAACGGGGTACCCAACCTGTGGGCCTACGAAATTGACACAAAGGACACCATCGAGCGTTCCAAGCAGGAAATCCGTGAGAAAATTCAGTGGTTCCTGAAGTTTGCGGATATTTCCACCAAAGCTGAGGAATTTGTCGAATCGGCCACGATGAACCCCGCCTTCGAGGAATCGGCCATGTTCGAAAATATGGTGGATTTGATGCTGGGCGGCGAATACGATGTATATGTTTTCGACACAGCTCCTACGGCCAATGCGCGCCGACTGCTGGGGATGTCACAGGTGTATTCGTTATGGGTCAACAAGATGCTGAAAAGCCGCGACGAGGCCCGCTCCCTGCGTGAGCTGCTTTCCTTCACCAAGAAGAAGGAAAAAGATCCGCTGATGGAGTATCTGGTGGCATTCCGCGACCGCATGGGCAAAGCCCGCGAAATGCTGACCGATCCGGCCAGGACTTCCTTCTTCTTCGTGACTCTGCCGGAGGCTCTGCCGATCGCGGTCATTACCCGCTTCATCGGCTGGTTCCACGATTTCGGCATCCCGGTCGGCGGCGTGATCGTCAACATGCTGATTGACAAGGAACAGGTGAACGACCAGTCTCCGGAGTTTGTCAGGAACCGAGTGGCAATGCAAGATCGCTACATGGTTGATATCTGGCAGAAGTTCGAAGGCATGGTGCGCGCCCGACTCCCGTTGTATGAGACGGAAGTGCGCGGCGTAGACTCCCTCAGCCGAATGGCGAACGGCCTGTTTGCATAGGGATGAGAGGTGGGACGTGGTGCATCTTTCACGGCTCACCTTTTATTTCACACCATGAAACGTACCTTTAGACGTATCACCCACAGCTCCACCGAGATTCTTTACGGGCTGGCTATTCATGACCAGGTCCGCACGCTGGCGAAACAGCGCGGCTCGCTGGAGCATCTTTTTGTACTGATCTCCTTCGGAGATTTGCTCGGCGTTCCCGTCCTGCCGCCCTATTACAGTATGCGCCTGCTGCCGTTCGTCGTGCCGCTCATCAACAACTGGAAGCGGCGCATGTTGCGCGAACGGGACTTAATGGATGCAATATTCTAAAACAAGGACCTTGCGAAGGTTTGAAGCCTTCGCAAGGTCCTATTAAGGAAAGTCACCTATGAAAGCTGTCCGTGTTCATCAATACGGGGGATTGGAAGCATTGCATTATGAAGATGTCCCTGTGCCTGAGCCGGGGGAGGGCGAAGCGCGGGTGAAGGTCGAGGCCATCGGAGTCAACTTCATCGATATCTACCATCGTATCGGGCGCTATCAAGGCGTGTTGCCTCTCACCCTGGGACAGGAGGCAGCAGGCACGGTTGATGCGGTCGGCCCAAACGTAATGGATGTAAAACCGGGAGACCGCGTGGTTTACGCGAGTGTGCAGGGTGCGTACGCGGAGTATGCGATCGTCCCGGCGTGGCGGCTTGTTCCCATTCCCATGGGGGTTGACTCACAGAAGGCAGCCGCGGTGATGATCCAGGGGATGACGGCTCATTATCTAACCCACAGCACGTATCCGCTCAACACGGGCGAGACTGTGCTGGTTCATGCGGCAGGCGGAGGCACGGGGCAGTTGCTTGTGCAGATTGCAAAGCGCTGCGGCGCCCGCGTCCTCGGGACAACTTCAACGGAGGAAAAGGCCGCGCTTGCCCGAGAGGCGGGCGCAGACGAAGTCATCATGTACACTCAGACCGATTTTGAAACTGAGGTCAAACGCCTGACGAGCAACAGGGGAGTGGATGTGGTCTATGACTCGGTCGGCAAGGATACATTCGACAAGAGCCTGAACTGCCTGCGGCGGCGGGGCTACATGGTGCTTTATGGCGCATCTTCAGGCGCAGTTCCGCCTTTGGATCCACAAACTTTGAATGCAAAGGGCTCGCTCTTTCTGACCCGTCCATTCCTGGGACACTACACGGTTGACCGTGCAGAACTGATGGACAGGGTGAACGACCTCTTCGCCTGGATCGCCGCTGGCGAACTGAAAGTCCACATTGACAAGACTTTCCCCCTGCAAGATGCTGCCGAAGCGCACCGCTATCTCGAAAGCCGGCAGTCAAAGGGAAAGGTATTGTTGATTCCCTGACAGGATTCAAAAGCAATTATGGATCTAGGACTTACAGACAAACGCGCGCTCATTACCGGCGCCTCACGCGGACTTGGGTTTGCCACTGCTCTGACGCTTGCGCGGGAAGGATGCAGGGTCGCCGTTAACAGCCGCGACGAGGAGAGAATCAGGGCTGTAGCGGAGAGAATTGCCGGGGAAACAGGCACGCAGGCTGTCGGTCTCGCGGGAGACGTGAGTGAGTTGGGCATCGCGGAAAAGATCGTCCAGCAGGCTGTTCAGGCCCTGGGCGGACTCGACATCCTGATCACCAACGCGGGCGGACCGCCCGCCGGTTCATTTGAAATGTTCGACGAAGAGGCCTGGCAAAAAGCCATAGACACATCCCTCCTGAGCCATGTCCGTTTGATCCGGGCCGCGCTGCCGCAATTACGAAAATCATCTACACCCAGCGTTTTGACCATGACCTCTTATACTGTCAAACAGCCGATTCCCAATCTTGTGCTTTCGAACAGCATTCGCGCCGCGACGGTGGGATTGACCAAATCCCTGGCGCTAGATCTCGGAAAAGAAGGGATTCGCTTTAACTCGATCCTGCCCGGCTGGACAATGACCGAACGTGTCATGGACTTGATGGCCTTTCGCGCCAAGAACAACGCGACCACGGTTGAGGAAGAGATCGAAAAGCAAACGGCTGAGATCCCGCTGGGGCGAGTCGGGAATCCACAGGAATTCGCCAACGCTGCAGCGTTCCTTGTTTCGCCCGCCGCTTCCTTTATTCATGGCGTCGCGCTGGCCGTGGATGGCGGGATTATCAAGGCTACGCTCTAGTGTGATTGCGAGGAGCGACAGCGAACGGCGGCTCGCAACCCTGCCGAAAGCCCCGCACCTTTCGCTGTGAATCGATGAAGGTGCGGGGAAGCAGGCGGGGCAATGTCGGAATGACTCGATGAGCACAGATTCAGGATACAATCTGTGCTCATTCTATTTTGGGAGCCACTCATGCCGTCTTGTCTCAACTGCAACCGCACGGAACAAGAATATCCCCTGATACGTCTCACCTACCAGGGAAAAGAACTCTATATCTGTCCGCAATGCCTTCCTACCCTGATTCACGAACCGCAGAATCTGGCAGATAAGATCCCCAACTTCATACCGCCCCACGAGCAGTAAAGGTTCAAAGGATGAAGGTTTAAAGTCACACCTTCAACCTTTGACTTGCAACCCTTCGACCCGGCATCATGAAAAAACTTTCCGCCCTCACGCGCACATCACTGCTGTTGATATTCCTTTTTGCCTTTGATAAAGTGCTCGCGCTCGGACGCGCCGCCCTCAGCCTGGATCGGTTTGGACTGACCAGTCAATTCGACGCATTCAACGCGGCCAACAATCTGCCAGATTTACTATTCGCCCTGATCTCCGGCGGAGCGCTGGCCATGGCCTTCATTCCCGTTCTTTCGAGCACGTTGACTCTCAAAGGGCGCGACGCACTCTGGGACGTGTTCTCGCGCGTCGCCAACATTGCTTTCATAGGCACGGCGATCATTTCCATCATTGTGGCCGTCTTCGCGGACCGCATCGTCAAGGCCGAGATCGGCATCACGCCGGGTTTCACACCGGAGCTTCAAACTCTTGTAGCAGAGTTGATGCGGCTCAATTTGATCGCGACCCTCATCTTTTCGGTCAGTGGGCTGGTAATGGCGGGACTGCAGGCCAACCAGCACTTCCTCTTCCCTGCCCTTGCGCCCATCATGTACAACGTCGGGCAGTTGATCGGTGTGATCTTCCTGGCCCCGCGCTTCGGCGTCTACGGTCTCGTCTATGGCGCACTACTGGGTGCCGTGCTGCACCTGCTCATTCAAGTCCCCGGACTTGTGAAATACAAATTCCGCTGGACTTCTGCGCTGACGATCAGTAACCCTGAAGTGATCGAAGCCTTCAAATTGGTAGGGCCGCGCCTGCTGACGATGTTTATGATCCAGTTGATGTTCATCGCGCGCGACAACCTGGCCTCGCGGTTGCATCAGGAGGGCGCGGTCTCGGCTCTCACTTACGGCTGGATGATCATGCAAGTCCCCGAGACAATTCTTGGAACGGCGATTGCCACCGCGCTGCTGCCCACCCTCTCTGAACACGCCGCACGCGGGGCGTGGGATGGATTCCGTCAGACGATCGAGAAAGCCACCCGCGTGTTGATCGCGTTAACGCTGCCCATTGCGGCGGTCATGGCTGCAGGGATGAATCCACTCATTCGTCTCGTGTTTGGCAGCTTAAGTGGAGCCGAGGCCACCTTGTTGACCACAACGGTCCGGGTCTATCTCATCACTCTCTGTGGCTACTGCCTCGACGAGGTCGCCGTCCGCGCTTTCTATGCCCGGAAAGAGGCGCTCTTTCCCCTCAGGGCGGTTGCGATCCGGCTGGCCATCTATCTGGCCATCGGCATCAGCGTCGTTGTCTTTTTCCGAAATATCGGCGCGCCCGGTATAGCAATTGCCGAAATCTCGCTGACTATCGAGGCGATCATCCTCTTCGCCTGGCTGAGCAGACGACTGCATGAGCCGCTGAGAATTGACGGAACCCTGCTGAAAGGCCTCATCGCGGCCATCGTAGGCGGGTCACTGGCCTATGGTCTCGCACTGTACATGCCCGGGTCCGCAGTTCTGACCGCGCTGCTGGGCATGACCATCGGCGGAATCGTCGCGCTGGCCGTTGTCTGGAAGGAAGCGCGGCTCATTTTGAACTTCTAAAGGGGTATCCTGAAACGAGTATAATCATTCCCATGTCTGAACATACTGGCACTACACAACCTACAAATCCTATCAAAGAAGACAACACCCAGCCCATTAAACCAGTCAAAAAGGCCCGGCGCTGGGGCTCGATCCTCATCAGCATCTTTGGAATTCTCGTTCTGCTCGTCCTGGGGGCATTTGGCGGATACAGCTCCGGCATGGGCATCCGCGCCAAAACTTGGAATGAGACGATCAACCAGAAGTTAACCGAACAATTTCAATACGCGCTGGTGGACATTCAGTTTGGCCGTTATGAGGCAGCCAAACAAAGGCTGGACTTCATCATCCAGAACAATCCATCCTATCCGGGCGCGCAGGAAAAGTTGACAGAAGTCCTGGTGGCAAGCTCGATTCCCACCGCAGTTCCAACTCCGACTCTTACAGCCACCCCGGATTTCAGCGGCGCAGAGAGCGCTTTCCAGCGCGCACAACAGTTGGTGCTCGCACAGGATTGGCCCGGCGCCCTGGGTGCGCTCGACACTGTTCGTAAGCTCGACCCAACCTACAAGACCGCGCAAGTAGATGGGATGTATTACTTCACTCTGCGAAATTATGGCTTCAACCTCATCACTCAACAGGGAAATCTTGAGGGCGGAATCTATGAATTGACACTGGCCGAACGCTTTGGCCCGCTGGATAACACTGCGGTTGGTCTGCGGGAAGGTGCGCGCCTGTACATCACAGGCGCAAGTTTCTGGGAACTGGACTGGGCACAGGCTGTTCAATATTTCAGCCAGGTGGGTCCCGGCTGGCCCAGCATGACTGACGGCACCATGAACGCTGCCCAGCGATATTTTGTGGCGTTGGAGAGATATGGCGATCAACTCTTCCAGCAGCAACAATACTGCGCTGCCTATGAACAGTACACAGTTGCTTCGGGGATGGGCGAACTCGATGACAAGGCGGAGCACAATGCCAGAGATGCGCAACTCGCCTGCTACCCGCCGACAGAGACTGCAACCGTGCCCGTTCCGATCGCCACAACAGAAGCAGCGCCGCCGACCGAGCCGCCTACAGCACCACCGACCGAGCCGCCAACAGCAGCTCCTACGCCTTAATGCCCCCTGCCGCGCCGCCTGCCTGGGCGATGGCCCTCATTTACTGGCTGCATTTCCTCGCCACCGTGACATGGATTGGGAGTCTGATTTCAATATCCGTGCTAGTGCTTCCCGCCTCCAATCGGACCCTTGAGCCCGCTGACCGTTTAAGATTCATTTCCGCCCTTCAAAAGCGGCTGGAACCCGTGGCATGGTTCAGTATGGGATTACTGGTCGTGACGGGTCTCTTCCAGATGAGCGCCAACCCGCACTACAACGGGTTCCTCTCGACCAGCACGCAGTGGTCGCTGGCCATTCTGGTGAAACACAGCATTGCCGTAGTGTTGGTGGTTGTCAGCGCGATACACACCTGGGAAGTGCTGCCGGCGATCCAGCGCACGTTGATGAAAAAGGACAAGGCAACACCTGAAGAGTTGGCCAGACTGGAAAAGCGCGAGATCTTGTTATTGCGGACGAGCCTGATCCTCGCGGCCTTGATCCTGGTTGCAACCGCTGTTGCCAGGTCTTCATAAAAGCACAACGTCCCGCAGGTTCGGGACGTTTTTGTTTGTGTCCAACAACCCCTGGCGTTGGATACTGGATACTAAAGTCCGGCTCTTTGCAGGGTTCTTTGCGAAGACTTTGGACTCCGTTTACGCCAGAGTAATCACCTGGTTCACTGGTACTCCGGTCAAATCGTAAGCCATTGCGCCGGTGATCCTGACTGGCACAATCTCCCCCACTTTCGCCTTGCCTTCCACCAAGACCATGCCATCGATCTCGGGCGCGTCTCGGTAGGAGCGGCCGATCGAGATGCCGTTGTCGAAGCCTTCGATCAAAACGTCGAGGGTTTTGCCAACATAGGATTGATTTACCTGCAGCGAAATATTCTGCTGAAGTTCCATCAGGCGCTCGAATCGTTCCTGTTTAACGGCGGCAGGCACAGGGTCCCCCAGAGGCGCTGAGGTTGTGCCGGGCTCGAATGAGAATTGGAAGGTGCCGACGCGGTCAAAACGGATCTCCTCCACAAATTCCATCAGCGCCTGGAATTCTTCATCTGTCTCACCGGGATAACCAACAATGAAGGTGGTGCGGATGGCAAGACTGGCAATTTTCTCCCGCATCTTGCCGAGTGTTCGATGGACCCAGTCAATGTTCGAGGGTCGTTTCATGCGATAAAGCGTCTTCGGGTGCGCGTGCTGCAGAGGCATATCGAGATAAGGCAAAACCTGCTTGCGCGTGGACATCACTTCGATCAAACGATCGGTGACATAGCCGGGATAGGCATACATGACGCGGATCCAGTCCATATCGGGAACACGTTCGGTCAGTTGTTCAAGCAGGATCGCCAGACCATCTTTCATCCCGAGGTCGTGACCATAATCCGTTGTATCCTGTGCAATGAGGACCAGCTCGCGCACGCCTGAGTCTCGCAAGCGGCGCGCTTCATCGAGGATCGTTTCAGTAGGACGGGAAACTGCCGTGCCTTTGATCAGGGGGATCGCACAGAACGCACAGGGACGCCGACAGCCATCAGCGATCTTCAGATATGCACTTGCACCCGCGATGGAAGCTCGCAGCGTTTCATTTTCGTCCGCGCCAACTGTAACTGCCTCATCAGGTAAGTGATAGACAGGCTCAGGATGTTTCGACTTGCGAAGTTCACGCACCACCTGCACAATGTCCATCCAGCGGCGCGTACCGAGGATTCCATCGATGCCCGGCACCTTCTCCGCGACCTCCACGCCGTAACGCTGGGTGAGACAGCCCGCCGCGATCAAAGTCTGACCATCGCGCTTCTTGTCGGCGAGTTCACCCAACACGCGGAAAGACTCTTCTTTTGCAGGCCCAATGAAGCCGCACGTGTTCACGATCAACACCGCAGCCTTTTTTGGATTATCTGTAAATTGATAACCATCGCGAATCAAAAGCTGGGCCATGCTGTCAGAGTCAACAGTGTTTTTTGCACAACCGAGGGAAACGAGGTGAAATGTATTTTTGGTCATCATACCTTTAGAATTTCAATAAGCTCCAGGCGCTGCCAGGGGCAAACAGTAATAAAGATTAAGGTGTTGGTGTTGAAGTCGCCGCAACTGTTGGAGTGAGTGTCTCCGTCGCTGTCGGAGTCGGGCTTTCGCGCGGGGTCGCAGTGGCAGTGGGTTCAAGGGTAGCTGTGGGAGTAGCAAGTCCGGTCGCCAAATAAATCTGGCTCACCACCTGGCCAAAGTCGCCCATCAGACCAAGGTCACGTCCATTGTACTTGATCAGCAGCGCCGCTCCATTTCCGGTGAGAATGGAAACCTGCTCCTCCGCGTCATAAGTGTATGTATCGCCCGGAGCGACGCGTCCATCGAACACGATCTTTCCATCCACCGAAACGCGGACGAAGGCACGCTCTACAGCATTCATCGTAACCTGGATGTTCGTGTTCGCAGGAAGATCAATCACTTCTGCCTGCGTCGCTGCTTCCGTAATTGAAGCGAATTGTGTGCCGGCCACGGGAACAAATGTCTCTCTTTGTTCCACCGTCGGCTGGGGCGTACCCGCCAGTACGTCGGAGATCGAAGGTGCGGTTGGTAAACCGGATTGTTCTGGCCGTTGTGAATTCATCACGCGCGCTACACCCCAGACCGCCAGCACACCGATAATCACAACCATCGATACACCGAAGATCAAGTCGCTCGCAATAAAAGTTCGCAAGGGTGGAATGGATGGGGCGACCTTCAGCAAATCTTTTGTCCGCAGCTTCTCCGGATACCTGGCTCGATGACGTGCCTGCAACGCATCCGCGAACCGCAGCAGGATCGCGTCCGGGTCGAGGTCCAGGAAGGTTGCATAATTGGCCAGCATCCCGCGGGTCTGGACCGGGGAGGGTAGTTTATCGAACGCGCCTTCCTCCATATCCTTCAGAAACACCGCGCGCACCTTCGTATGCTGTTCCACTTCATTGAACGTCAGGCTGATCAACTCGCGGCGCTCGCGCAATAGAGCACCAATCGCCAGAAAAATCTCCTCCGCAGTTTCCGCGGAGCCTTCGGACACAGGCACCGGTATTTCAACCTTGGGTTGTTCCGGCTCAGCGGCCTTTGTTTCTTCTGGCCGGGCACGGCGACGATTCAGGCGGCTCTTAAAGAATGATGTGATCCTCGCGAAGAGACCCGGTCTCGAAGCCTCGGTCTGCGCTTCAACCTGAGCCGGAACCTGCTCGGCTTCCACCGGCAGAACTTCCACCTCTTTCTGCTTCTCCTCAACGATTGGCGCTGGAGGGGGCTCCTGTATCTCAATGATCTTCTTTTCGCGCTTTCGCGGCTTGACCGGTTTCTCCTCAACCGAAGCAACTTCTACAGGAAGAGTTTTCTCCTCTTGTGACGAAGCCCGTTCCTGAACTTCGTCGGCCTTCTTTTTTCGGGGCCCGCGTCGTTTCGTCGGCTTCTCTTCGACGGCAGGAGCTTCTGCAGGAGGAGTTTCGATAATGGGCGCAGGCTCCGGGGACTCCGGCTCAGGCGTGGAGTCGACTTTGGGTTTGCGCGGCCGGCGCGAGGTCCGGGTAGGAAGCGCTGCGGTTTCCTCGGTCGGTGCGGCCGGCCCGGGAGTCCCATCCAGATTCGGAAACGGACCGCTGATCTCCGTCACCTGGGATGCCTCTCTTTGCAGTTCGGCTATGACCTCATCCAGGTTGAGGCCCAGGAATTCGGCATAGTTCCGAAGGAAGCCGCGCCCATGCACCGGCGAGGGCATGACAGAGAAATCATCTGCTTCGAGCGCCTGCAGGTAGACAACGCGAATCCGTGTCGCGTCTGAGGCCTTCTCCAATGAGAGAAGACGATATTCGCGTGCCTGCTTCAGGCGTTGACCAATCGACAGCGTCATGAATCTATTTTAATCTCAAACAGGTGACAGTCCCTTTACATCTGACTGTCACCTGTTTCCATTTACATTCCGTTTTTATTCGGCTTTGGCTTCTTCAGCCGCCGGCGCTTCCTCTTTTGGCTTGCGCCCGCCCTTCTTGGGCTTTTCCTCAGCCGCTTCCGGGGCCTGCGCCTCTTCCTTTGCGCTTTCGAGCGACTCGCCTTCGCGATAGACAACGATCTTGATCTCAGGGACAAGGTCCATGGTGAGACGGATGTGAGCTGTGAACTCGCCCAGTGTGCGGATCGGCTGTGAGTCTACCTGCTGGCGTTTCACCTCGAAGCGGACCTTTTCCGTCAAGGCGGTGGCAATATCCTGTGTGGTGATCGAACCGTACAGCTTTCCGGTCTCGCCGGCTTTGGCAGGGAAGGTCAACGTCACACCCTGGATCTGCTCGGCCAAACCCTTGAGTTCGGAGTTGAGAGCAGTACGGCGGATCTCAGCCTGTGATTTGATCTTTTCAATCTGCTTCATGGCGCCGACGGTGGCGAGCACTGCCAGTCCCTGAGGAATGAGGAAGTTGCGGCCATAACCATCAGCAACCTTTTTGACGTCCCCCGCGCGACCCAGTTTGTAGACATCTTTCGTAAGCAATACTTTCATTTTTTAAGCCCTTTCTGGCTTGAGTAGATTCCCCGGAGTACGGGGATGGGCAGAGTGAAGGGTACTACGCTCTGCGGCGGCAGATTGTACCAGAGATAAAAAGTACCGTCAAACGAACAGATATCCTGGAAAAGCATTGACATCTCGAGATTGCAGTACGCGTGCAATTCGGCGTTTTCTGCAAAAGGTTAGCTTGTCAAGCCAGATAAGATGGGCTAAGATAATGCCTATGACCAACCCGCCGATTATTAATGTCCGCCGTGCCGTGATATTCGCTGGGATTTTCTTCCTGATTTTGCTCGTGATCGAGTTCAATACCCGGCTGGAGGAATTCAACCGTCTTTCGGCCCAGCGTGAAACAGTGAAGTTGCAGGCAACCGAGGCGGCGCAAACCCAGACTGCCCTGCAAACACAGGTTGCATATGCGGGGTCCGATCCGGCTGTTGAAGAATGGGCGCGTACAGAGGGTCATTATGTGCTGGAAGGCGATCAGCCGGTAGTTCCCTTAGGGCAGCCAGGGAGCGAACCTGTTGTCGTTCCAACGGCTACACCCATCCCCACGCCTCTTCCTAACTGGCAGATATGGTGGAAACTGTTTTTCGAGAATTAGACACGACTGGCAATACTTTAGAGATAAGAATGGAGTCCGTCTATGGGTGGCGCGGATCGTAACGGGCCTGCTCCAGAGAAATGGATAAGTGCGTTTTGGACCAAATTGGTGGAACCATCACCAACGGGCGACGCCGAGCGAAGTCGCCTTTCCAAGTTGTTAAATCTCATCCTGCTTGTCACAATATTTCTCGGGCTCCTGATCCAAATTGTATATAACGTGCGCTGGGGGACATTCAAATTTGCAGATATTCTTGCATACAGTGCGCTGGGTGTCCTGCTGCTGGCCTACTTGATCAATCGGTTTGGCTATTTTCGTCCCGCGAGTTTCCTGGCCATCGGATGTACTGTCATTACCATCTTCGTCACATATTATCTGGCAGAAAGTACAGGCCAAGACCCTTCCCTGCTTTTCTATCTGATCATCCCCATTTTGATGACCGAGTTCTTTCTTGAGCTTGGTCAATATGTGGTCATCACTTCGCTGATCCTTGTTGGAGTGCTGTCGCTTCAGTTTCTTGGCCGGGAGGTGCTGGATACTTTTTTCCTGCTGTTCAGCCTGACGGTCATCCTGGGAATGTTCAATTTCAGTCAAAAGCGATTTCAAAAGGAGCAGCAGTCTGTACTGCGCGAAGCAGAACGAAAATATCGTACTCTGGTAGAGGAAATTCCTGCCATAATATACATCGACTCGATTAGTGTTCCGGGCGTCACTACCTATATCAGCCCCCAAGTACAGACCATGTTGGGCATATCGACGGAACAATGGATGACAGGCGGTGTCGAGACATGGATAAAGCACCTGCATGCTGATGACCGGGAGCGCATCCTGGTCAGTTACACCAGGGCTCAAAAAAACGGCGTGCCCTTTGACATGGAGTATCGAATGCTCGGCGCGGATGGGAAGGAAATCTGGGTCCGCGATCGGGCTACCGTTGAAAGAGATGAGAATGGGAAACCCATTTTTTTCCATGGCGTGATCACAGAAATCACCGATAGAAAAATCTCTGAAATGGCCCTGGCTGCAAGTGAGCAGCGCTATCGCACGATTTTTGAAGCGACCGGCGTCGGCGTATGGCAAGAAGACTACTCGCGACTGCTCGAGTTTCTGGATAAGTTGAAGACGGAAGGAGTCAGCGACTTTCGTGGTTTCTTTGAACAACATCCAGACGTAGTCCAAAAAGCCGCGCAATTGATAGAAGTGACCGACGCCAACTCGGCATTGGTCCGCATGCTTGGGGCGCGAGACAAGTCTGAAATTCTGGGGCCAATTGGAGATCGCTTCATTGACGAGCAGCTCAAAGCATTTACATCTGAACTGATCGCCCTCGCAGAGGGCCAGGCACACTACGAAAATGAATCCATCACGCGGACCCTGCAGGGAGAACTGGTAAACGAATGGGTTAGCATCAACTTCCCGACAAACCGGGAAGATTTCAAGCATGTGCCGGTCATCATTGTCAACATTACCGAGCAGAAACGGGCGGAAAAAGTCCAGGAGGTGCTGCTCGAGGTTGGCGAAGCTGTCCATACATCAGATGATTTGAAAGTGCTGCTCCAGAGCGTACATACATCATTGGGGAAATTGCTGAATGCAAGCAACTTTTACGTAGCCCTGCGTGAACCCGGAAAAGACGAGATCTATTCATTTCCATATGTCTCCGATCAACATGAAACCTTTGCTGAGACGGAAGACCTCACAGGCGGATTAACCTCCTATGTCGCGCGTGTCGGTAAAGCTGCCCTGGTTGATATTCCGGAGCACAAAAGACTCATCGAGGCAGGCCAGGTTCAAACGCTTGGAGCGCCCTCAAAAGTCTGGATTGGAGCACCGCTGAGATCACACGGCCGCGTGATCGGGGTAGTGGCGATGCAAAGCTATGATGACCCCAGGACCTATAACAAAAGCCACCTCCGCCCATTGGAATTGATCGCGGACCATATCGGCCTTGCAGTCGAGAGGAAACGCGCACAGGAAGCCTTGCGCGATAGTCAGGAAAAGCTGGAGGCATTTTTCTCACAGTCACTGGATGGCTTCTTCTTTATGGCGCTCGACAAGCCTATTTCGTGGAATGAGACAGTTGATAAGGAGAATGTTCTCGATTATGTCTTCGAGCATGAGCGGGTCACCAAAGTAAATGAGGCCATGCTCGCACAATACGGGATCGAGGCCGCGGACATCCTGGGTAAAACTCCCCGCGACACTTTCGCTCATGACCTGGAACAGGGCAGGAAGGTCTGGAGAAATTTGTTCGATGCCGGTCACTTCCATGTTGAAACGGATGAACGTAAGGCAGACGGGACACAGATGTGGATCGAGGGCGATTATGTCTGCCTGTATGATGATGAGGGAAGAATTACGGGGCATTTCGGAATTCAGCGCGAAGTCACATACCGGAAGAGGGCTGAGGCATCGCTGCGCGAGAGCGAGGAGCGCTATCGGAAGCTAATCGAGTTATCGCCGGAAGTGATTTGGATCAGCCATGACCATACCATCGTCTATGCCAACCGGGCATGTCTGGAGCTGCTGGGCGCAACTTCGATCAGTCAGGTGATCGGGAGATCGACGCTGGATATCATCCACCCGGATTATCATGCTGAGATACAGGCACGTGCCAAGTATATGCAGGAAACAGGCGAAGCCGTCCCGGCATTGGAGGAGCAGCTTATTCGTCTGGATGGGACCGTTGTCGATGTGGAAGTGACAGCTGCTCCCATTCCTTATGGCGATATCACTGCCATCCAGGTGTTCGCCCGCGATATTTCGGTCAGAAAAAAGGCCGAGAATGCAATCCGCGCGAGTGAAGAGCGCTTCCGCAACATCTTTGAGTTCAGCGGGATCCCGATATGGGTGGAGGATTTCACGGATGTGATGAAAGAAATCGAGAAGTTGCGTCAGCAGGGCGTAACCGATTTGCGAGCTTATGTAGAAGAGCATCCGGAGTTCATCCCACATGTTACCGGCCAGATTCGAGTTGTTGATGTAAATAGCGCGGTGCTGAAATTGTTGGAGGTGGATAATAAGGAAAGTCTGCTCGGGCCGTTGAGCAAAGTTTTCTCATATGATGTCCTTGCGAATTTTCGTGAAGAGATCTTTGCGATTGCCGAAGGCAAAACATACTTTGAAGGGGAAACATACTCGGTTACTGCTGGGAGGAAGCGTAGAGATGAATGGGTAATTGCCTCGATTCCAGACAGGAAAAATTCTCTGGATCGGGTTCTGGTGACCGTTCTGGACATTTCGGATCGAAAACAACGTGAGCGTGAAATGCAGACGCTCGCCGCGGTCAGCTCCGCATTGCGGCACGCACAGACACGTGTGGAGATGCTGCCTGTGATCCTGGATCAGCTCCTGGTTTTGCTGCATGCAACAGGCACGGCAATTGCCATGCGCGATCTCATGGCCGGCAATGGAAGAATTGAAGCCGCGCGCGGGACCTGGAAAGACTTTGTGGATATGATCATCCCATCCAACATTCGCGTCTTTGGCCAGGTGGTGGAGACCGGCCAGCCGCTGGTTACAGATGACCTTTCCGGGCTGATTGCAGATGAAGCTCCCGAGTACGGGGAAGCAATTACAGCAGGTGGTGTGAACTGCATGGCCGCCATACCGCTTCTGGCAAACGAAGAGAACATCGGTGTGATATACATTGGGCGCAGAGAGCCGTTTACGCCTTTGGAGATTGGCATTCTTACCAGCATTGCGGACATGAGCGCGAACGCCATTCAGAGGGTCACTGCACACGAACTGGCTCTCCGCAGGGCGGAACAGTTGGCGATTGTGAACGAGATTGGGCGCGCGCTGGCAGAGACGCTGGACATTGAGCAGATCTACGAACAGTTACACCGGGCTGCGTTTCATTTGCTGCCAAACAGCCATGCGCTTTTTATTTCGATGCATGAAGCCGAAAGACGCCTGATCAGCTATGTTTTCGGCCTGGAGAGGGATCAGCGGCTAAGCCAGGCTCAACTTTCCTCTCTCCCCTGGCAGTCCAGCGATGAGAAACGGCAGAGACAGGTTGCACAAAGCGGACAGCCTGTCATTGTTAATGACCTGGCTGACGGACCAGGGATTGTTCCCCCACGAGGGGAAGCCGACACAGGAGAACCGGCGATGCGATCGGCCCTCTTTGTTCCAATGATCGCTCATAACAATGTGATCGGCGTGCTGCAAGTACAGAGTCACATGACCGCTCGCTATACCGAAGCAGATGCCGAGTTGCTCTCGGTCGTGGCCAACACCGCTGCGGCCGCCATTGAGAATGCGCGCCTGTTCGATGAAGTCAATCATCGCATTGATCAACTACAGGCACTCCATGACATCGATTCCGCCATAAGCTCCAGTCACGACCTGCGCATCACGCTGGACATTCTCCTGAGCAACACGCTTTCCCTGCTCGGCGTGGACGCGGCAGACGTGCTGCAACTGAACGCATTTACCTACAACCTCGAATACACGGCCGGTCAGGGCTTCAGAACGCCCTTTGGAGAGATTGAACGTCTGCCTTTTGAAGAAGGCTTTGCTGGCCGTGTGGCCAGCCAGCGAAACACGCTCATCCTTACGGACCCGTTAAGGGAGCAATCAAGTCCAACTTTTGCCCGATTTATCAGGGCGGAAGGATTTGTCAATTATGTGGGCATGCCGCTCATTGCAAAAGGCATGCTGATCGGAATCCTGGAAATCTATCATCGTACTTCGCTCCCCATGAACGCCTACTGGTTGGATCTGCTTAAGGCGCTTGCCGGGCAGGCCGCACTGGCGATCGACAATACTGAACTCTTTATGCGCCTGCAGGAATCCAACACTCAACTGGTGATGGCATACGATGCCACCATCGAAGGATGGTCGCGCGCACTCGACCTGCGCGACAAAGAAACCGAGGGTCACACACGCCGCGTGACCGAGCTTACCCTTGAATTAGCGCGCAGCATGCAGATTCCAGAAAGCGAACTGATCCACATCCGCCGCGGGGCGCTGCTGCACGATATTGGCAAAATGGGCGTACCCGATCCAATTCTGCTCAAGACCGGCAAACTCACAGGCGAGGAATGGCAGATCATGCGGCGGCATCCCCAATATGCCTTCGACCTGCTCTCCCCCATCCGTTACCTGCAACAGTCCCTGGATATTCCCTACAGCCATCACGAACACTGGGATGGCAATGGCTATCCACGCGGCTTGAAGGGTGAACTGATCCCTCTGGCGGCACGTCTCTTTGCCATTGTCGATGTATGGGATGCCCTCCGCTCCGACCGTCCCTATCGACCTGCATGGCCGGAAGAACAGGTCATCGAATATATCAAAGGACTCTCAGGCAAACAGTTCGACCCGCGGGTGGTGGACGCATTCCTGAACATGATGAAGAAATAGCGCATCTCGCCGGACGTGAACCTGCTCCCGCTAAATCAACAACATTCCGCATACGAGGATTCCAAAGACTCTTCTGCAGACTTCAATGCCTGGAGACATCGGACACAAGTAAAAGCCCGCCATGAACCGACTTAAACTTTTTCCCGACACGACCAAAATCAAGAATGATGAATTGACTATCGCCGGGCATGCTCTCACCTCTCTTGCAGAGGAATTCGGGACTCCGTTATATGTTTATGACCGCGCCACGCTGGATCACGCTGTATTCAAGTACCAGGCTGCTTTAGCAAAGTATTATCCTGCACAGTCTCATATCACCTATGCAGGCAAAGCATTCCTCTGCACCGCCATCGCCCAATGGACTCAGGAACATGACCTGTTCATTGATTGCACTGGCGAAGGTGAGATCGCGACGGCAGCCGCTGGACGGGTGGCGTCCGAACATATTCTGGTACATGGGGTAAACAAATCAGGCGCAGATCTGCAGTCGGCTTTTCAGAACGCCGGCACTATCGTGGTCGACAACCTCATTGAATTGAAACGCATCGCACAACTCTACTCGTCACCCGTCACTTGTCCCTTGAATTTCTGGCTCCGCCTCCTGCCCGGGATTCCTGTGGAAACTCATCACGCTCACACACAAACTGGTCAACATGACAGCAAGTTTGGGATGACACCTGAAGAGCTTAAGGAAGCTGCAAAATTCTGCCGGGAACATAAAATACCTTTGAACGGTATCCATTTCCATCAGGGCTCCAACTTCCGCGATACCGGCCCGCTGATCAAAGCCATTGAACTGGGCCTGGATCTGGCAGGAGAAATCGGCTTCGAAGACGAATGGCATTTCAGT
>JAKOVF010000405.1 GCA_029782225.1 Chloroflexota bacterium
TTCCAGAGTGCCTTCGCCTGTACCTATCTCAAACTCTTCCAGGAGATTAGCTACCCGTACCACAGGACCGGCTTTATCGAAGAACCCTGCGCCTGAATCGTAATCTATCATAGGGAATACTCCCATCTTGAAGAGTCATTCGCAATGATCATAATCATACATGATTACGTTGTAGCCAGAGAATCGGGGATTGTGGGAACAGGCGAACCTGGAAGAAGAACCCCATACCATCTGGCGAAGTGCGTCATGAACGCACCGGCGTAGTCGTTAATAGCCTCTACCGTCCAGTAATCACCCAGAGCAGGATCAACAGCCCCGCCAATAACGGCCACTCCAAGACCATTAAAGATGTCCACTTGCGAAAGGCAGACTTCATCCACATAGACACTGCCAGTACCTCCAGGGATCGCCCTCTCCACGACGAAATCGGTGATCTCGCTGGGATCGGCCCCAGTGTTGAAGATGTAGGAGCTGACTGTGTAATCAGTACCGACGAAGGCAACGGGCTGCGTGTGGTGCATACCGGTTATTCCGGCGAATCCCACTCTCAGGCTCCCGGTGGGAGCACCAGTCTTTTTCACCTTGTAGGAGATGATGTACTTGGTGAAGGGCTGGAGCGTCCCTCTTCCAAGAACCTGCGTCAACCGCCCGGGGACTGCCGTGGAAGGGAACTCAAGGCACTGAGATCCGCGATAGGGACTGGAAACATTCTTTTTCAGATCGACACCCCACACGCCTGCGGTCACAGACCAATTGGCGAATGAAGTTCCAGAAGCATCATCATATTCGAAACCTCCATTGCTCAGGAGAGTGTTCCCATCACTGGAGATCAATCGTGTCATGCCTGCCAGTCCCGCTGTGTACCACAGGGGATGGGCCGTGTCGTTCCTCGGCATGTTGCCGCGAATCTCAAACGTCTCCGCACCGGACGCCTGATTCGAGGTGCAGACGATCCTGTAGTAGTTGCTCCAGATGGCACCGTTCATCTGGGATGAATAGTCGCTCCCCTGTTTCGTACTGGCGTAGTTGGAGACGACAACTCTGAAATCCCCGGTCGGTGCGGGAAGACCGGCGGCAGGGCCCACGATGGCGACATTGTTCTGGAGAACCGTCTGGCCGTCCCGTATCATGCAGTCCTTCAGGAACTCCACCATCGAGGTCAGGTCGGAAGTGTGGAAGTCCTCGTCCTCGTCCAATGCCTGACGGAGCACCGGGGAGACGAGATCCAGTATGTCTTGCTTCCATGTCTGGAGCTTTAAATTGAACTCATCCCATATCTGCTGGAGAAGGATTCGTGCTTCGTCGTCGTACTCGTTGACGGACTCCATCGCAGCCTGTATGTCGGCCATCTCCTTGAAGAGATAACCGGCCGCGTTGGTGGTTTCCTGCTCCTCAAACAACCTGCTGGCTCGGATGATCCTTCCGAGTTTCTGCATGATCCCGCCAGCACCAACGTAAGTTAGAGGCATGTCAATATCCTCTTAAATCGTTTATATCCGCACGCTGACGGATACGCTCCAGCTGCATCCTGATTTCCATAGGGTCATAGCCTGCCATTCGGAGGACGTTGAGTGCCCACTGTTCATTCATGCCGTTCAGACCCCACATGATCATGAACATGATCTTGCAGAGGAGAGTGGCTTCCTCTGGGGACTTGACCACCATGTTCTCAAGGCGATTCCTCTTCGGCTGCGGGGGAACGAACTGGGGAGCCTCTGGAAGAGGGGTTTTCACATCGTTCAGTTCTTCGGTCGGGTTGCCCTCAACAGTGTCCTGTACGGCAGGAACGTTGCTAAGAAGATTCAGGTTCAGATCCTTCCCAGTCTGATCCTGTCCTTCTGTAGACTGAAGAATTTGTTCCCCATGCGTCTTCTTCAGCCTCTTGATTTCCCTTGCCAGTTGATGAAGGGCGGAAGCCGGAAGCTGCGTCTGTAGCCCAAGTCTTTGAGAAATGTATTCTTCCGGCTTCTTGCCCTGTAAATCTTCAGGCTGTAGAAGGTCGTTGGCCCAGGAGTAAAGAAGGCTGTCGGCCAATGCGGCATTCACCTTGCCGAACTCCTTCCCGTCCTGGTACAGCGTGATCGTTCTGTTTTTCCATTCGGTCATCCTGGTTCTCCTTTCTAACGATTGTTATGCGGCGGTGAACATCGGGACCCTGTAATTCGTAGGGGGTCCACCAAAGATGTAGAACCCTACTGTGGAAGTTCTAAGCCGTTGTGCAGAGAAGATGGTACGCAGAGGCTCAAGGGGGTAGGCGTAGGGGAAGGTCCATTTCATACCTTTCTCCACGGCATTCCCGGTCACTGGAGTAAGGATCAGGGGCTTTGCCAGCGTACTCATAAGCTGACCGGCAACAATGACGCTTCCGAGGGGACTGGCGTTGATGTAAGGAGCGAACTTCTGCATCAGTCCAGAAGACCACTCGATCAACTCCGCGCGTACAATCATATCTTCAATGCCGGTGGCAAGGCCGTCAATGGGGGTTCGTCCAGTGGCATCCGCACGAACGACATTGAAGGATGGACGAATAACCATCTCGAACCCCACCTCAGTATATCCGAGGAGAGTCCCGTCGAACGAGATCGAGTAAGCACCTGCAACAAAATTTGCCATGACTTATTCTCCTAACTTGATTCTGGAGAGTTGCGCCTGTGTAGGTCTTGGGTCTCTCCTGGGAAGTTTCACTTTCTTGAAAAAGAACTTTGTTCCGTCTTCAACCCAGTGCAGCCACTTTCTATTCTTGGGTCTGATTGTCACTCCTCCAGTGTGCCCCCTCCACATCGCAACCTTGGATCTGACCGGCCTTATCTGAACCATAGTAGGATGGTTCTGAAAAACCTTCCACTGATCCTCAGTGTGAAGTAGTGCCATTCCTCCAGCTTTCTTTCCCCATGTCAGTCTCGGCCATCTCCCACCCATGTTCGTACTTATGTTATTCCTTAGTATCGCCAGTGCCTTCTGTGCGAACTGGACAAGTACCCTCTTAGCTTGTGTCCCTGTCAGTTTCCTTCTCGATACCAGACGCACATT
>JAKOVF010000407.1 GCA_029782225.1 Chloroflexota bacterium
ACTCCATTACACGGAGCCCGGAGACATCGTGTTTGACGGTTTTTGCGGGACTGGAATGACCGGCGTAGCTGCGCAGCTGTGTGGAGATCGGACCGCTGTGGAGTCGCTGGGCTATAAGGTTGACGACCAGGGGGTGGTTTATCGACAAGAAGAGCATATAGATGAATCAGGCAAGAAACGGACCGAGTGGACGCCTTTCTCGAAGTTGGGCGTTCGTTATGCTATCCTAAATGACCTTTCACCTGCAGCTACGTTTATTGCCTACAACTATAATACGCCCGTGGACGTAGCGGCTTTTGAGCGGGAAGCAAAACGCATCCTTGAGGAAGTGGAAGACGAGTGCGGCTGGATGTATGCCACCCTTGCACATGGTGAGCCTGGCTCAGGGCTGCCGACCCTTGATGAGAGCATCATTCAGGAAGTGGCGGACCGCATCAAGCAGGCCAGAACAGCCGATGAGGTTAGCAGAATTGTAGCCGAATTAACAACTACAGGTTCGAAGGCGGGCAAGGGTCGTTTGGCTGTAGGGAAGATCAACTACACGGTATGGTCAGATGTGTTTATCTGCCCTGATTGCACGCAAGAGGTTATCTTCTGGGACGCAGCGGTTGACAAAAAAACCAGCAAGGTGCATGAAGAGTTTCCATGCCCTTACTGCCGCGCCCGCCTTAGCAAACGAACCATGGACCGTGCTTGGGTCACTAAATATGATACGGCGTTAGGCCAAATGATCCGTCAGGCCAAGCAGGTTCCTGTACTCATCAACTACACCCTCGGTAGGAAACGCTACGAGAAGACTCCCGACATTGTCGATCTAGCCTTGGGCGACAAAATCGAGGAACTCGACATTCCCTACTGGTTTCCCGCAGATCGGATGCCAAACGGAGACGAATCTAGACGTAATGATGGCCTTGGCGTCACCCACGTTCACCATTTCTACACCAAGCGGAATCTGTGGGTCTTGAGTTGTCTGTACCACCGCTGCAGAGTATTTCCGCCCTTAGTCGTGGCGTTCCAGTCGATATCGGCCACGCTTTGTTCAAGGTTGGCAAGATTCAACATGGGGAACAGAGGCAATGGTCCTGTCAGTGGTACCCTGTATGTTGCATCGCTCGTCGCAGAAGCCAATGCAATCAAGGCATTGGCTGGCAAGGCAGACGATTTCAAGCGGGCTTGGAGAGTTGCGAGCGGAAGAACTGGAAACGCATTGGTTTCATGTAACTCAACGAGCCAGATAAGCTCGCCCGACAGTTCGATTGACTACGTCTTTACGGACCCTCCCTTCGGTGGAAATCTCATGTATTCCGAGCTCAACTTTCTGTGGGAAGCCTGGCTCAAGGTTTTCACGAACACTGGTCCAGAAGCCATTGAGAATAGCACCCAAGGGAAAGGCCCAAGGGAGTACCAAGAGCTCATGGAGAGGTGCTTCAGGGAGTACTACCGGGTGTTGAAGCCCGGAAGATGGATGACGGTGGTGTTCCATAACTCCCAGAACCGGATCTGGAACGCCATCCAGGAA
>JAKOVF010000412.1 GCA_029782225.1 Chloroflexota bacterium
CGACGGGTTGTCGGCCAGATGGGCCGCCAGGCCGCGGTAGTCGGTCTTCAAGAAGTTCTTCAGCACCAGGCAAGCGAAGAGCTGATGCTGCGTGAACTTCTTGGGACTATAGCGATGGGCGTACTCCGGCAACGCTCGTCGCGCCGTCGCCAACGCCGCCACCGTCACCGCCCGAGGAGATTTACTCGTCCGCGCCATGACCGCTCTACGCAGCACCACGGTACGGATGTTTAGCTAGCACTCCGGGTTTTCTACAGAGCCCCTACTAACCGTTTTTCGTCCGAGGAAGTTGCTGATTTTAGATCTCTTTTGGTCGCCTGTCAAACGAGCGCAACCGGACGCGAAACTTCGAGTGGCCGGTTAACAAAAACCATTCGGCGTTGTTAACTTGCGGGCTGATTTTCCGTACAGCAGGAGAATCGACCCGCGGGTTAACAGTCACGCGAGTGCTCGCTACGCGCTGCGGCCGCGTTCGCGGCCAATTCTTCACGTTTTAATCGTTCCGCCGGCGAGCAATCCGTACCGTCGGTTCGCAAGTCGGGTTCCAGCGTTCGCTCGCGTCAGTCATTCGTGCCAACGATTTGCGTTTCGCATCTTTTTTGTATCGAGCGGGTGGATACAGAGCATCCAGCACGAAGCCTAGGATCACTTCATCGTCTTACCGTGACCGTTAAGTGAAGCGAATGGCTGTGCTGCAGCGCTGACGAATCAGCCCTATCGCCGGCCCCAATCGCCGGCATCAAGTGCAACGCACGCCTACGCGGATTGCTGAAGCACTTCAAACACCATGTGGCCTGATGGGCGGCGTCACTACGTTGGTTAAGTTTTTAAGTTTTCAAAGAACGTCTGGGCGCAGATGGTCCGCGCCGTAACCGCCCTCATTTATTCGTTTCGTCGGTTCCCGCCAACGGTTTGCGGTTCGCATTATTTTTGTACCACGCGGTTGCTTTTGTACAGCACGTCATACGACACTTTCGCGCAGTGGGTCTAGATAGTTAAAGTTCGCTTCTTCGAATTTGGCCTCTAATGCATCTAGCCCATACTTAATCTTAAAGTCACGTTCCGCTAATGTAATTGGCAGTAGCCAAAGACACTCAACCGTTTTCTTGGTTGCTTGCCTTCGCCATTTTTCAAGCTCAGGTCCGTCTAGGTATGGAAGTGAAATCAAGCCGTAGCTGCAACTTGAATTTGGAAGCCACGGCCTCCCAAAATTAATTGTATGTCCCAATCCAAGCGGCGTATCCGTGCAGTGGTAATGTGCTACGACTGTAAGCAATTCAACCAAACCGTTGTTCTGTATTGGGGAAAACAAATGCAGCTCGATGGATCGAGATGAGTTACTTGCTGACATTCCACAGGTAACATACGTCCACATACGTCTTGAGGCTGTAGGCGAGAACTCTAAAACGCTAAACGACTCTGGCAATTCGCTTGTTGGCCCCCGTGCCCACTTCTTTTCCACGGGCGTATTATCCCAGCACGAAGAATAATGCCTAATTAACTCTTCAGGGTCGAATGACATTTACAGTCCCAATAAGTCCTTCATGAGGAGATATAACAGAATCCTGTGGATGAGGAGGCTTGAAGAAGGCGGCGTACTTGGGTTTGATTTTGGTGTGTTCAATACCTTCAACCCGAGGAGTACGCCACCATGGCTGAGAGTACCAGTACTACGATTGAGTTTCCAGTCCCCGGTTCTCGTGACGTGTTGACCGAGATTCTCCGAGCAGGAGCCCAGCAGATGCTAGCC
>JAKOVF010000413.1 GCA_029782225.1 Chloroflexota bacterium
ATCACGCACAAGTTCTGTGGTGACCGAGGAAAGTAGTACCTGTCCGCCATGCCCCACGGCCATGATGCGCGCAGCGCGATTCAGGGTCTGCCCGAAGTAATCACCCTGGCGCAGTTCGGCCTCGCCAGTGTGCAGCCCCATTCGGGCTTTTACTTGTAGATCTGAAATTGGGAATTGGAGACTGCGCTGCCCGGCAATGGCGGCATGGACTGCGTCAATTGCGGTTGGGAACGCGGCATGAATACCGTCGCCGGTGGATTTGATGATGTGCCCGTGATTTGATTCGACAGCTTGTTTGAGAATCAGGTCATGCCGGGCTAAAGCACTCTGCATGGCTTCGGGATGCTTTTCCCAAAGTTGCGTTGACCCTTCAATATCTGTAAATAGAAATGTGACGGTCCCAACCGGTAAATTGCTCATGCCAGTCTTCCTGAATGACCAATAAAGCTTTGTAAAGTTATTTTACTGGTAAATGTCAGTTCTTTGTTTCACAATCTAAAAGTCCGTTTGCTCCTCGGCGCGTTCATTGCACTGCATGATGAAGCTCGGCCCACTCCCGCAGAAAGCATCCACTGACAACCCTCAGCAGGGCTTTCCTGCCGGTACGTCTCTTTCAGGTTCGAGAATGTTATTGAATGTGATGCCCAACCGTCACCACTTTTGCTTCTTACGTGTAGTGTTACTTCTTACTTGGAGGCTGCAGGAAGTCGAAAGGCGGACGCTGGTTCAATTTCATCAGGCCTGCGCCGCTCTCATGGACGGCCAGCACGGTGACCGAGCCGGTGTCACAGCCTAGCTTCTGGAAATTGTCGAGCGGCAGGCCAAGGAAGTGTGAGACGGCCAGCTTGATCGGGTCTGCGTGAAAGACCACGGCGACAACATCCTGCGGCTTGTTATGCTTTTTGACAATTCGTTCCAGCGCGTTGGCAATTCGGATTTGTGCTTCAGGAAATGACTCACCATCAGGAAACCGAAAACGGGAAGGAGCGTGCTGCACAATGCCCCAGGCCTTGGTGTGCCGCAGCATCTTCCACGAACGTCCCTGCCAGGAGCCGACATCCGTGTCCATCAAGCCGGGTTCCGGGATGATTTCCAATTTGTGAGTTGCTGCAATAGGCCCGGCGGTTTCCATCGCCCGCTCGAGCGGACTCGAGTAAATGGCCTTGAGCGGGACTTCCTTGAGCGCATCTGCCAACGCCTGGGCCTGCTTTTGTCCCTTTTCATTGAGGTGAATCTCAGGGATACGCCCGGGAAGTTTGTGAGTTTTTACGAATTCATTTTCGCCATGACGGATAAGCAATAAGAGTGGCATTACCTGATCTTCCTCTTCATTTCCTGAATCTTCTCTTCACTCATATCGGGTAATTCTTCTCTGCGCTCGATACCAAGTGCCTTGCGTTGTGCTTCGCGCCACATTTCCAGCCGGGCAACGACTTCTGATTCATAGCCTTCATTGGATGGCTTATAGAAATACGTGCCTAACAATTTTCTCGGCAGGTATTGCTGGGGGATGAAGTGACCCTCGTGTTCGTGAGGATAGGTGTAATCCTTGCCCTGACCGGTTGCAGCGGCATCACGGTTACCATCTTGCAAGTGGCGTGGCACGGAAACCAGTCCCTCATCTTCGATTTTTTGCATCGCCTTGAAGTATGCTCCCGCGCTATTGGACTTTGGCGCTGTGGCAAGATACAGCGTCGCTTCGACGATGGGATAGATGCCTTCGGGCAGGCCGATGAAGTCAAAAGCTTGCGCGGCGGATGAGGCGACAACAAGCCCCATTGGGTCTGCGAGGCCGATATCTTCTCCTGCAAGGATGATCAGGCGACGGATGATGAAGCGCGGGTCTTCACCAGCGTAGATCATCTTGGCGAGCCAGTAGAGCGCCGCGTCAGGGTCCGAGCCGCGGACAGATTTGATGAAAGCTGAGATTGTGTCGTAGTGCGCGTCGCCATCCTTATCGTATAAGACAGCGCGGCGCTGAATGGACTCTTGCGCGACATCCAAAGTTATGTGAATCAAACCGTCCACGTCTGGAGATGTGGACTCCACGGCTAACTCCAGCGCGTTCAGCGCATTGCGCGCGTCGCCGCTGGCCATTTCAATTAAATGGGAGCGGGCCGCGGGGTCCAGAATGATGCGCTTGTTTCCGTAGCCGCGCTCCTTGTCTGTGAGGGCGCGGTCGATCAGGATGCCGGTCTCCTCTTGATTCAGGTTCCGTAGTTGAAACACACGTGAGCGGGAGATCAGGGCCCTGATGACTTCAAAGTATGGGTTCTCCGTTGTCGCGCCGATGAGGGTCACAACCCCGGCCTCGACGTGCGGCAGCAGCGCGTCCTGCTGGGCCTTATTCCAGCGATGGACTTCATCCACAAAGAGAATGGTGCGCTCGTTCTGAAGGCGGCGGCGTTCGAGAGCCTCCTCAATGATCTCCCGCAGATCGGCCTTGCCTGCCAGGATGGCCGAGATGGTCACGAAGCGACTCTTTGTCGTATTGGCGATGACTTGTGCCAGCGTGGTCTTCCCTGTGCCGGGCGGACCCCAGAGTATGATGGAGGAAAACAATCGGTCAGCTTCGATGGCGCGGCGCAGCAGTTTGCCCTCGCCGACGATGTGTTCCTGGCCGATATATTCATCCAGTGTGCGTGGACGCATGCGCGCGGCGAGCGGCGCTTCGGTCTTCATGCGTTCCTGCATGGCATGGTCGAAGAGGTCAGACATGCAGTCATTCTACCATTTACCTTTCAGAATCAAATAGCTGCGGGAACACCTTTGGTTCTATAATCAGTGTGTAAGGAAGCACTTCAGTATCCGCTGAAGAGGACACAGATGAAACGCAAAATTATTCCGAATGCAAAACGATGGAAAACAGTCATGGCGCGCCAACGCAGCCCGGCAGAGGCAGCCAGCTTTCTAGCGCGTGTGCAGGCGCGATATGAAGAGCTCATAAGCCAGGCCGCTTCGTATAGCAACAGGGCTTTGCGCATCCACTTTGAAGATAATATTCTGCCGGCTGTTGCAGCCTATTCAATTCTAATGATGGATGGGGTGGAGAAGGATTCTGCCCTCGAACTCCTTGATCGTCTTCTGGAAGCAAGCCTTGAATCTCAACGGCGGATGTACCGTTTCTGGGGTCGGTTCCAGTTTTTCTTTGATATGGTCAAACTGGTTCTTAAGCCAATGATGAAGATGCAGTATCCGGAAGAGGAGTGGAAGGTTGAATGGATTGATTTCACGCCCGACATGGCCGGACTAAACTATCACGCCTGCTTTTATATGAACAGGCTGTCTGAATATGGCCTCGCCGAGCTGACGCCTCATTTTTGTCGGCTGGATGATTTCCTGGCCGCGCAAGCCGCACCATCCCTCCGACTGGAGCGAACGCAGACCATCGGCCGCGGCGGGAGCATGTGTGATTTTCGATACATACGCGTAAAAGCAAATTGAATTTTCGCTGAGGCCCTTTGAAGAAATGACCAAAGGCGCGAAATGATTCGCGCCTTTAACTTTCCTGTAAATTGATATCTGGCTAAAAAGATGCAATTGCTTTTTTTACATCATCGAACGTATCAATGTACATGTCAAAGCCGGCCATATCGAAAGCCTTGCGAGCATCGCTCGTCATGTTGACCAGTTTGATGTGCGGGGATTTATACGTGCCAGCCCGAATTCCTTCGCGCATTTCCGGGTCGCTGACATCCGGAGCAAGCTCGCGTAACTGGTTGAATACGGCGTGCAGGGCACGCAGTCCTGCGCTGCTGATATAGGGTACATGAGCCAGGTCAACGAGGATGTCCCGTGCGCCGCCTTTGATGAGATTCTCAACCTGGGACTGGAAGCTTTGAGCGGTGGAGGAGTCGATATTTCCATCCACGTGGACAAGCGTTACGGGAACCCGCCCGTCCTCTTTCGATACTTTGATCTCCATGTATGCCTCCTAACGGTAATGATCAGTGTTTCACGAAACTGAGATTCATTCCGTGATCTACCGATTGTGAAAAGGATGTCACGAGAACTATCGCTAAACCTTCCAATAGTATATGAAATCAGCCTGTAATTTGCAAGCACCTCTTTCTGCACATGGGTAAATAGCTAGCGGATGTTGTCGAGGGCGGCGGGAATGTCCATGAGCGCTGGCAGGCTGATGTCCGGCTTGATGCGCTGCAGATGATCCTCTTT
>JAKOVF010000422.1 GCA_029782225.1 Chloroflexota bacterium
GGTTGGTCAAGTCCGCCCAGAAGATTCAACAGTGTGGATTTGCCGCTTCCGCTGGGTCCCATGATGGCGACGAACTCACCCTTTTGGATGGAGATATCGACTCCTCCCAGGGCGACGACTGATTCTCGACCCATTGCGTATTCGCGTCTGAGAGCGCTGGTTTGCAAAACAGTGTCGGGGAATAAATTAGGCATGAGCCGCCTCGCTTTCGAACATTTTCCCATCAGCGATCGTGACCTGCCTGTGGGCGCGCGCCGCGACGGTTTTGTTATGGGTGACGATCACGAGCGTCAACTTATGAGTTGCGTTGAGCGAGCCAAGCGTATCCATGACTTTATCGGCAGTTTGGGAGTCCAGTTCGCCTGTCAATTCATCAGCAAGTAACAGAGATGGTTCGTTTGCCAACGCCACGGCAATCGCCACACGCTGACGTTCCCCTCCTGAGAGTTGGGCTGGTTTGTGATGGAGACGTTCCTTCAAACCAACTTCATCCAGCAATTGCGCGGCGCGGTTTTTCGGGTCTGTCCGTTTTGCGGCTTGCATGGGGAGCATGACATTTTCAAGCGCGCTGAGGAAGGGGATCAGGTTATCCATTTGATAAACGATCCCGATGCGTTCGCGTCGAAAGACTGAACGATGGTATTCATCCATGCGGGTGATATCTGAACCGTTGATGACCACCTGACCTGCGCTGGGCATGGCGAGTCCACCGATGAGATTGAGCAGAGTGCTTTTACCTGCGCCTGAACGTCCCGTGATGGCAACGAACTCACCTGGCTGAACCTTAAGGCTGGCTTCGCGCAGGGCGACGGTTTCGATCTCGCCTTCTTTATAGATTTTGTACAAATTTTGTAATAAGAGAGTTTCCATAAAATACTGCCTTTCCAGGCATAGCAGGTCACAGAAAAGTGCAACCTGCAATGCCTGCGACCTCTACTTGGTCAATTGGAAGGTGAGGGCGATATCGCGCACGCCTTCACGGTCATAATGATTTTCAGGACCCACCACGGTTAGGACGGCAATACGCCCGTCGGCAAGCGGCATGTAGTAGCGTTCGTTATGTGCTGTGAAGGTCTTGCCCGTGACGGAAGACTTTCCATCCGCCGTGAAACCGAGGATGATGGCATTCTTGACTTCAGTCGAGGCGGTGATGTCACCGAGTTGCTTGAAACCAGGGAAGGCGGATGTTACAACGGCGACATCGCTTTGGGCGTAGGTCATGGCATCCGTGCCAGCAGGGGGCGTGACAAATTCCAGAGTCATCCAATCATCGCCGCCGACGAATTTCACGCCGTTGGTGAATGAGGTGTCCTGAGTCCACGGACCAGGGTGTCCGATGGCGAATCCCTGCGTTGAATCTGAATACGTGACAAGTGCGGCTTCCACGCCGCCTTCACCACCATTTTCCCCGCCAAGAACGGGAGCGGCAGGTTGGGCGGAATTCCCGCCGCAAGCGGTCAGCACGAGAACCAACGCCAGGGTCAAAAGAACGAGCGTGTTAATACGTTTGAACATGTTAATCTCCTATGGATTAGAATCTTTTTTATGCGCGATGTCATCACCATGTTTTGGCTTGCATGGCGCGGGCTTTAATCGAAATTGTCCATTGATGGAATATTCCGTACACATATAAAAATGGATACAATAACAAAGTCAACGCGTCCATCGTCAAAAAGAGCAAAGCTAGTTTCATGATGATTCTCCGAACATGGTCGGGATGATAAGGGGGTAAGATGAAGTCCACGTGAAGTTAAGATGACGGTTGCTTCATGTGGGATTCCGATTCGAACTTGCTTTATGAGTTGTTGAGAATTTTGACTTGCGAATGTTGCGCCAACTTATACGTCCCCATGCAAACCACCAACCACACGGTTCCTGCCGCCCAGCCGCCAAGCACGTCTGTCAGAAAATGTACGCCTAGAAAAATACGGCTAAATCCGATTAAGAGGGAAAGGGTGACTGCACTGATCCACAGTCGCATCTGTATTTTCCATGAAAGACTCTGACTGGCAATCAGGTAGGCTGTCATGCCATAAAACAATACGGACAGCATGGCATGACCGGAGGGAAAGCTATAGCCGCTCTCATGGTAAAAGGCATTGGGGAAATCGGGGCGCGGGCGTAGAAAGAAATTTTTCAACAATATATTCAGCAAGACGCCTCCGCCCACACTGAGGCTAAGCGCGCCGATTTGGAACCATTGTTTGCGAGAGGCAAGCCAGGCATTCGTCAACAGACTGGCAATGGCGATGAACCAGGAGCTTCCCAACAGGGTGATCAAGTAGAAAAATTGTGAACCATCCTCGGTGGCAAGGCTGAGCAACCAACGACTTATTCCAGCATCGTAAAGAGTCAGGGAGTCATGGGATAGTACATCTTCTGCCAGTGCTCCAAACATCCAGCCGGAGAAAATTGCCAGAAGCAATCCGATGCTCAAGTTTATAACCATGATCTGATTGGATCGATATTGATTTATAAGCCAGGCTTGAAACCGTGGGAATCCCAATGCCTGCTGGGTACGAGTCAGCCATGTACGTACCTGCGCCTCATGGTTGGACATCTGCCTGCTCACCCATATCGCAAAGGCAATAATACATATGGCGATGAATACACCCGCGCCCAGCTTCCGCAAGATGGACTCAAGATACGGCAGGTTGTTTCCAAAAAGGTATCCCAAACTCCCGACAGCGACCGCCCAAGTCAGCCCTCCAGCGGCATTGAATAATGTAAATGTGGAAAATGGCATCTCCGAGATTCCTGCCAGGTTTGCCCCTACAACACGTATAACTGGCATAAACCGTGCCAGAAAAACTGCCCATGCGCCATGCCGATCAAAGAATGCGCGCCCTTTGCTGAGATGCTCATCGTATCGCCTGCCCAAAATACGCTTCATGATGACTGAGCCTCCACGTCACCCGATCCAGTAACCGCCCATGTCTCCTAAAATGGCTCCCAAGACTGCAGAAATAATGACACCGAAAATGGATAAATGCCCACTCGAAGCAAAGGCGGCAGCTATTATAAGAAGGGATTCGCCCGGTAAAGGTAATCCAGCGCTTTCCAACAAGATCAAAAGAAAAACCAGGCTATAACCATAGCTGGTGAGTAAAGAGGTAAGTCCAGTAAGCATGAGTTGAGTTTAGACAGTTGAGATGAAGCCTGCATGAAGTCACAGATTTCTTAATGAGGAATATACAAAAAAGAACTGCGCTCCTTTTGGGAGCGCAGTTGGTTATGGATCAATTGGTTTCTGGTTA
>JAKOVF010000094.1 GCA_029782225.1 Chloroflexota bacterium
GGCAGTTCACCGGTCAGACTTACCACTACAGCGCCTTCGTTCCTATCCCCGCCGACGACATAATAGAAATCGTCCTGGGCGCGGGTAGCGTTGATCTCATCGCGCAGGTCAGCTGGGAAATTCTTCGGCATTGCACTCAAGGATGGGTCTTGGTGCTGCATGTGATCATATAAACGTCGCGCATATTCCATCGCCTGACCAGGGGACGCCTGCACAAAATGGAAACGCGACGAACCGCAGGACTCCATGTTGAATGAACCCGCATCTTTGGCGGTACGTTTTGCAACTTGTTCAATCTCCGCGCTGGATTGGAAGGCTTCACGTCCCAAAATGGAAATGCTAAACTTTGGTCCCAAGGCAATGACATCAATACCTGAGGCTTGCAGGTTGCCATGATTCAAGGTTGAGTTGATACCACCCAGTGCACCGCCCCAGGAGATGATCTTTTCCAGATAGCGTGGTTGGATCAGCTCGTGCTCGAAGTCCTGCAATTCCTTTGACCAATACACCACCGAGAAATGTTTGGTGACCGGATGGTTCGGATCGACATCCATCATCGCGCCGACGATGGCAGAGGCGGTGAGCGGATCGTTTGGCGTGACCTTGATGATATTGTCCGACTTGATCAAGGCGGCGCGGGCGATGCTCAGGGCAGCCACGACCGGCACATTGCCTGATATGAAATGCAGGGTGCGTGCGCCATAGGCGCGTCGTCTTGCGATCTTGTCCGCGTAGGGCATCTCAACCCAGCCATCCAAATACTTTGAGCCGATCTCGTTCTCGACCATTGTGCGCAATGCCAGCTTCGAGAACACAATCGAGATCAGGTCATAACTGCCGCGCACGATGGACTCCGGCAGGGCGCTGAACGGCACGCTGAAACGACAAGCCTGTTCCATGCGGGCATGATTAAGGGTCATGGCTTTGCCTGCTTCGGCAAGGAAGTCGATGATCTCACTGACACGCATGGAGACAAAGTCGCGCTGGAGTTGTGCCGGATCCGAAAGCACGATCCGGTCAAGCATGGGGCGCGGGTCGGGATATGAAAATTCAATCCTTTTGTCCCGGCTTTGATACAACAGATCCTGCGCGGCAATTTCCTGACCGCGCAGGATGAAGGGAATTGGGATGGGATGATCGGATAACATGTGCGGGATGATAGCGGGATGGGCTTGGGGGAGTATTCTTCATGTCGCTAATCATTGGTGGGAACGTTTACAATTGTCCTGATGTACGTCCACCTCACAACCCACTCCGCCTTCTCTTTGCAGGAAGGCTTGATGACTCCCACTGATTTGGTACAGGCGGCAAAAGCCTGTGGCATGTCAGCTTTGGGTCTGACTGATCACCATCTACTGACAGGCACCATTGAATTCGTCAAAGCCTGCCAGGATGCCGGCATTCAACCAGTTATCGGGTTGGAGATCGATCTGGAACAGGGGCCACTTCAATTACTGGCAACCAGCACCGAAGGCTGGTCCAATCTTTGCCGGCTGAGTAGCGTTCTGGCTCTGCGTGACAATCCCGATGCTCCCTGTTCGTTGGAGATGCTTTTTACCTATTCCAAAGACCTGATTGCCTTATGTGAAAACCCACAGGGATTACAGGATGGATTTGAAGATCGGTTGTATGTCCCCTTGCGAAATATATCCAGCACTGGATCGCTATCTGCCAAGGCACGCAACCTTGGATTGCCGACCGTGGTCGCGCATCCAGTCTATTACCAAACTCCGGAGCAAGCCCGATTACAAAAAACACTGGCAGCCATTCGACTCAATCAAACGGTTACTACCATTTCCCAGACAGCCCTTGCCCCGGCAGATGCCTGGTTCATGTCGCCCCAACTCATCGAAGAACGCTTCAAGGAATTTCCCGAAGCTCTACAAGCCACAAACGAAATAGCCGAACGATGTCGTTTCGATCTGCCGCTTGGTAAATCTCAAATGCCGGTCGTGCCCCTGCCAGAGGGCGTGACTGCCGCGCAACATTTACGCGATAAAGCCACAGCTGGAGCCATAGAAATCTATGGCGAGATCACACCACAGATCCAAACGCGCCTCGATCATGAACTCGAAGTAATCTCACATATGGGCTTCGAGCCGATCTTCCTGATCGTCGAGGACATCCTGAACTTTGCGCGCGAAACAGGAGTACCTTATTCATCGCGCGGTTCGGCAGCATCATCTCTTGTTGCTCATTGTCTCGGCATTACCAGTCCGGACCCACTACGATTGAATCTGTACTTTGAACGCTTCCTCAACCCTGCGCGTGTCACACCTCCGGATATTGATACCGATTTGTGTTCCCGCAGACGCGACTCCGTCATCCAGCATGTCTTTGATACCTACGGCACTGACAAGGTGGCAATGGTGGGAACGATTAATCGCTACCGTCGACGCTCCGCATTGGGCGATGTTGTCAAGGCATACGGACTGGAACCTGCCGAGGTCCGCGAACTTGCTAATCAACTGCCGCACGCCTGGTGGGCACGCTTCGAAGAATCCGAGGAGGGTGAAGACCCACCTTCTCCATTTGCCGACCTGCGAACTGCCTATCCCAACTACCAAGCCATCTTTGATGATGCCGAAACCATCCTGAAATTGCCACGTCATCTCTCCATGCATCCGGGCGGTGTCATCGTTGCACCTGATGCATTGACCGATCTTGTGCCGGTCATGAACTCGGGCGGCAAGGGTGTTGTCATCACCCAACTCGATCTCGACTCGGTGGAAGCCTTGGGTTTGGTGAAGATTGATCTACTAGGTATTCGAGGACTCACTGTTGTCGGCGACGTGGCAGAGTTCGTGCAGCAAAGCCAACCTGAACAATACGCAACTCCTTTAGCTGTCCTAGACTCAACTCCCTCCGTTGATGAAGCCACCTCAACTCGCATTGAAAAGGGTGAGACCATCGGTTGCTTCCAGATCGAAAGTCCGGGGATGCGTGCGACCTTGCGCGAGATCCATGCCCGCACAGAAGATGACATCATGGCCGCCCTGGCGCTGTATCGTCCCGGTCCACTGACCGGTGGACTCAAGGATGCCTTCGTGCGTCGCTTCAAAGGAGAAGAACCGGTACGGCATCTTCATCCAGCGCTCGCCCCATTGTTGGATGAGACCTTCGGGGTCATTCTGTATCAGGAACAGGTCTTACGGATCGCCAATGAGCTGGCGGGGTTCAGTCTGGCTGAAGCTGATCTGCTGAGGCGAGCGATGAGTCATTTCGATCCGGGCAAGAAGATGCAGGAGTTGGAAAGAAAATTCGTCAACGAAGCACAGGCACGAAGTGGCATTCCCATTGAGATTGGCGAACGCATTTGGGAAATGATGGCAGCCTTTGCAGGCTATGGCTTTCCCAAAGCGCATGCCGCTTCGTATGCCAGGATCGGCTGGCGCTCTGCCTGGTGCAAGGAATATTTTCCGGCAGAGTTCATGGCGGCAGTGCTTGCCAATTGGGGCGGGTATTACAGTCAACGTGTTTACTTGAGTGAAGCCAGACGACTGGGTTTGAAAGTTCGTCCGCCACACGTGAATTATTCCCGACATCAGTTCTCTGTGCAAAGGATGAGCAGCCCGGAAGATCGTGCGCTCTTTATGGGACTCGATCAGGTCAAGGAATTGACCCAACGTACCATTGGAAGGATCATCCAATATGCGCCATTTACTTCCCTGGATGATTTCCTTTCCCGTGTGGATCCACGCAACCAGGAAGCCGAACACCTGGCGAAGATCGGGGCATTGGATGGCTTTGGAAAAATTCCCGCCATTTTGAAGCGACTACAAGCCGGCGGTTGGCAACGGGATCAGATGAGTCTGTTTACCTGGTCGGACACCAGTGAAGAGGATTGGACTCTGCAACAAAAGGTGGATGCCCAACTGGAAATCCTCGGAGCCAGCCTGGAGGCACATCCACTTGAATTGGTATTGGATAAGATCAGCGGAGCGATTTCCTCCATTGATGCCGTGGGAAAGATCGGGCGGCGCGTGACCGTTGCTGGCGTGCGTCAGACCTCCCGCCGCAGTCGGACTGCGAAAGGGGACATGATGCTCTTCCTGACCATCGAAGACTTGCAAGGGACCTTGGATGTGATTCTATTTCCGGACGTGTATCGAATCGCAAAATCCTTTCTTGATTCAAATCCACCCCTGTTGATCACAGGGGTGATGGAGATGGACAAGGAACGTGGGGAACCTTATTTGCGGGCGGAAAAGGTAGCTTCCATTTCCTAATTTGACATATAGTTTGTTTCTCATTATAAGACCCCGCTTGGTTGATCGGCATTTATTCAAAGACTTCAACGGTATGTATCATCGCCCTCATAGTGGGTAACTATATTGGATCGGGGATGACGAGAATGTTCACCCAGAAAAAAAGTCCAAGGCATAGAAAACTGCTTAGGATATACACAAGCGCTATGGACAGTCATCATCGTCAGGTAGTATCTTTGCTCCGCGCTTTGTTAGGCGCTGGTTGTATTAGAAATCGTTTCAATTCTTTGCACGACTTCCGACATTGCATAGTGAACAAATTGCTTGCCAAGTTCTGTGAGAACATATGGTTTCGAGTCGTCAAATGCAGATTCCATAGTTGTAGGTCTGAAACCTTTAGTTTTTGTGCGCGGCTTTCTGAGAAATTGCCCGTCAGCAGTTGTAGCACGTTCTTGTCTGATCACGCCACCAATACTTAAATCTCGAATCAGCATTTTATACAAATCTGCTTCGGCAGAATCTTCTCGTGGAAAATTATCATATATTGCTTCCCAAATATCATATCGAGTTGAACCAGGGTTTTGATAAATCTCTCTGATTACTGCAAGATGTGCTTCATGGTAAAGGTCTAGCCAATCTATGAAAAGTCGAATGACATCATCCGATGTAAGTTTTGTGCCGCCTGCATTGGTAATTAGATTTGCAATGTATTTTCGTTTTTCATCTGTATCGGCTTCATCCCATGTGCGGAAAGCCTTTCTTACAATATCCAAGTATTGTTCACTCTGAATTCGCTCGTCAATTTGTTCGCCTAATGTTTCAAAACGGGAGGCAATGTAATTCAGTGTTTCTGATAATCTTGCTAATTTTCTCGTATGTTCTTCTAGCCATTGAGTTTGTAGATTATCTTCCCGCATATCTCCTTCTTGGAATTTGAAATCTGCGGCGGCACTCAAAAAACCACCAACCCAAGGAATACTACCTAAAGCCGCTGAAACAAACTTTTCAAAGACTCTTCGTTTTGTCGACGGAGATGATTTTACAAGTTCGTCGCGGATTTTTTCTCCATTTTCATCGTCTGTTTGATTATTCAGTACCATTTTATATTCCCATGACTAAGCGGTAACTCCGCTTTATCCAAACCATTCGGCTTTTTGCCCCTGCGGGGTGCTATACCGAATAGTTCGGTATAACATGCTTTGTACGGATAATACAAATTATATGCCACTCCTGCCAAAATTTGCACCAAAGCGACAGATCAAAAAAAGAAAAAACTCTTCGGGCAATCACGAGAAGCGATCTAAAATCAAATATACCCTTGTTCTTCAAAATGTAGCTATTGCTGTCAACCCCCTTCTGAATTAAATGGACAATCCTTAGAACATACTACGCACACTATGCCCTGTATTCTAAATTTGGATTCAGTACCCAGCGGGCCAAACTTTCGATAGCAGTCTGATCCAGGTACCGAATCCGTAACCCAAAGCCGGCACATAATCCACTCAAACCTTCCCACCAGGCGACACCTTCATCCCCCGTCAATACAAATTCCAACACAGTACGGCGCACAAAGGGAAGTGGATATTCCTGGACAACCAGCATTAACCCCTGACGCAGAATATCCAAGCCTTCTGCATCAGGTCGAGCCCATTGATGTAGCTGTTTTTGAAATTCCAATCTTGGTTCAGGGTCCGGCCAGAACAATTGCAGGAGACGCAGCGTCCAACCTGGTTGCATCGAGGATAAGATCGCCTTGTATGCCTCCTGTGGTCGTACATCAGTGCGGTCCGGATCAGCATATAGTTCAGCGAAGAGTCGGCGCGTATCATCCTCGCCGATTAATGCCGAGTGATTGCCGACCTGGGTAAAGCCCTTTGCCAATACAAAAGTTCTCGTGGAACCAATGGTCTGCTCTGCCATTACAACGATACCTTGAAAATAGATTCAGGGATATTCAAGTCCGTTGCCCGAAAGCCAGGACGCATGGGGCGGTTGCCAGTGGGTAATAATCCTTTGCCCTGCTCAAATTTAAATAATGGGGAAAACGAAGGACGCGCAGCAGTGCGTTCCACAATAGTGGATACTTCCACAATCTCACGCACGATTTGTCCATGCTGGGGATTACGTTCGATGTATACAGCCGCAGTCACTGCTTCCGCAAAGGACTGTGCGATCTGGATTTCGGACATGCGTGCCGCATCAGGGTGAGCCTGTACCACCTGCAAAAAGCGTGGCCAGACATGCTCGGCGCTGGTGGCGTGGATTGTGAAAGCGCTATGTCCATGCCCAGTCGCTGCGGCACGGATCAATTCCCAAGCTTCTGCACCACGCGCTTCACCGATGACGACTCCATGCGGACGGGAACGCAACGCTGAACGGATCAGGTCATACATGGTGACGGGCGGCGGACCACCACGGATCTCGGGACGGGTTACGGTGTAGATGATGTTGCCTGTATCTGCCTTGCCATCCCCGTTCCAACCATTGAGGATAATTTCATTACTGTCTTCCACGATAAACAAACGGATCGCGCCACGCGGGTAATAATCCAGCATCTCCTGCAGAATTCTTTGCCCCACAAAGGTCTTGCCAGAACCGGTCGTACCCGCGATGACCAATGTGCCGCCATGCACCATCACACTCAATAAATAATTCGCGGCTTCCGGTGTGAGAATGCCATTGCCACGCGGGAAATCTTTTGGATCGAATTTGGGACGCGGCACAGGGGGTAGTCTGTTTTGACAAAGTAAAGCAAGGCTTCCTTGTGTGAGATCAGATGCTGTTCGATAATTCGAAACACGCAACGTAATGGTGTCACCATAAGGCGATGCCGGCGGCATGACGTAATTGATACGCACACCTTTCCTCTGCACGGTTCCATCGATGAGCGGAACCATGACCTGCAACATGGCATCCGCAATCGGGTAATCCGGAGTCGGCGCGCGTTGTCCAGCACGGTCGATCATGACGCGCAGCGCATCGCCGATCCCATCCGGCGCAGGACCAGCATGTTCCCAGCCATTGGTGGTGGTGTACACATAGATATGCCCGAGGTTGATGGCGATGTCTTCAATGTCCGAATGAGCGATGAGTTCCAGTAGAGGACCCATGCCAGAGAGTTCGCCGATCAAACGCAGGATGTATTCCTTGGGCAAGGAGACGCCTGCATCCACCGCACGAACACTTATTTCTTCAAAGACCTGACGAGCCAGAGCTTCGATTTCCGTGGAAGTCATGCTTTTCTGCAAAGACTCAATCGCTTTCTTTGCACGTCCTTCCTCAGCAAGGAGATTCCACCAGCGCTCCATCTCATCAGAGGAACGCGCTTCCGAAACAGGCTTCAGGGTTTTGCCGGTAATGTCAAACATGGCTTAGCCCTTCCCGAACCAGCCGCGTTTTTTGGTCGGACTGGGAAGTAATCCAATCCGTGAAGCGCCTTCACGAACAGCGGGTACAAAGTGCGAGGCAAACCCGAGTAATGAATCGGCGAACGGTCCGAGTTCCTCCAACTTCTCCTTCTTGTAGCGCCAGATCAAAATATCATCGCGTCGATCCGAGTTCACAGCTTGGGCTGCCAGGCGCGGGTCTACAATCGGGATGATGCCGTTGGGGATCAAGGCGAGTTCGATCTTGTCCTCACTCAAGGCTTGTTGCAACATCTTATGCGCCGCCTTGAAACCATCGCCCACCACCTGGTTGTAGCAAAGCTTGACACGGCTGCCGACGAATTCATGCGCGCTGCCCTTGCCAACCACACTTGCCAGAGAATTGATCATGCGTGCGATCCAGCGACGTGTTTCCGCGAGATCAGGGATCTCCGGCTTGATGACAATGGCAATGCCTTCGGCGGCTTTCAATGCCGCGCGATGCACGACATGCGCTGGGTTGATACCTACATCCATGATGACCACACCACCAGCGGCGACGCCGGCTTCATACAACCCTTGAATTACCTCTGCGACTTTACCTTCCTGTTGCAGGACTTCATCTCCAAGATCATCGGTGATGAGACCTGGTAGGACTCTCAAGGTCGGTAAATTTTCCAACGGCGTAAAGGCATTGAGAAATGCTGCCCCGGATGCCACATCACCCATCACGCCTTTGTTGGCTTTGGCGATTTCACGACGAAGCAAACCGATCATGGTCGTGTTCACTCGTTCCATGCGCATGTGATACTGCAACGCGCCGGCATTGCCATCGGCATCCACGAGATAAGTAGTAATGCCAGACAAAGCAAGCGCTACCGCAAGATTAACCGCTACAGTTGTCTTACCCGTTCCACCTTTCGGCGATGTGATCGCGATCTTCCTCACTGCCATCCCAGATTGAATGCGGGCCGACATATCACTGCCCAGCACTGCACGGCGGTATTGGTCATCTGCCGCGAGATTGCCGGCATCTGCCCTACGCATCTCTTCATACAATTTATTGATGTCAACATCCGAGGGTGGATAGGCAATCGAAGGCACGCCGACCCCATTCGCCCAGGACGCCATGCCATCGCCGACGCCAGCGACTACAAAGATCATCTTGCCACGTTCCGCCGCCTTGACCAGACTCTCCGGTGAGACCGAAGACTCAGGCGAAACAACCACCAAGGCACGGAAATCAAACAAGTCAATATGTTGCGGCGTGAATGCCGCGATCTGAGCGATAACAGAATGACCTTGTTCCGCGAGCTGCATGTTCAAGCGGGATGTCACGGTTCCCGCACCGAGCAACAATACTTGCATTACTGCCCTCCTCCCAGGACTTCTTCACGATCCTGCTTGAACAAGTCTTCGAAATCCCAATAGGTAAAACCGGCAGAAGGTATTTCATCGCCACGGGCCATGAGCGAGACCACCAAACGATCGCTCTGCTGCAAGGCAAGCGACAACACTTCACGGCTCTCATTTGGGACGAGCAGGATCAGCATCTTCTGCGTATCTTCAAGCGTGAAGGAGGAACCACCATCGCTATTCTCAGTAGAGTCAGTCTGTGCCGGCAAGCCTTGTATCGCGATCACACGTACACCCATTGGGAACAAATCCTTGGCAAGCGGTGGGAACGTGCGGTTCATCGCATCTGCCTGCTCCAATTCAAGCGGCGATGGCTGGGCGGTCGGTTCAATATACCCAGGATCAATGACCAATTCCGGCATCGGGGTCGGTGTGCTCATCTGCTGCGGTCGGGTGCTGATCACCACAGTCACGCCGATCAGGTCTCCGGGCAGGAAGGCTTCTGCATCGGGCGATACCAAATTCATCGCGTCCAATGGCAGAGGGAATAAACTGTGTCCAGGGAATTGAGCCAGCACAGCCGACAGGCGCGTGCCTTCTGCTGCTGGCGCTACGATGGCGTTGCGAAAGACCGGCTGTCCGCTTCCAATGGGTTGGGCAACAATGCCGCCGACTACACCAGTCACTTCCTCACCGGGGATATACAGACTGGCGTTGTCATCCTGAAAGACGGTCTTGACCGCCAGGTCATTTGCCATAATGACGTCACCAATATTCAAGTCACGCGTGGCGGACAACACAGAAATGGTGGGCGGCTTCTGCGCCGCACCGAGGGCGTTGAGGGCGATGAACGCCACCAGAAATATTCCAACCGATACCCCCAGCACTACCAGGTTCACACCGGTCGAGGCAATTCGTTTTAACATGTTTTTTCTTTTCTCCATTCATTGGTTTTTTCAAATGCCTGCCGCAGGGCAGGGGTTTCTTCAATCATCTCTTCGAGTCGTTCGAGTGTCTGGCGCATCAATCCATACAAAGTCAGCATGACGAAATCCGTTTTGACGTGATTGGACTTGAATACCTGTTGATGG
>JAKOVF010000103.1 GCA_029782225.1 Chloroflexota bacterium
GCTTTCGCATACAGGACTATCACCTGCTGTGGTCAAGCTTTCCAGCTTGTTTTGCTAACGGTCGTGCTATCACTAGAAGGCTTCTCCGATTTCGCTCGCCACTACTTTCGGAATCTCGGTTGATGTCTTTTCCTCGAGCTACTGAGATGTTTCAGTTCACCCGGTTCGCCTCCTGCAGCTATGTATTCACTGCAGGATACCCAATTGGGCAGGTTTCCCCATTCGGAAATCTCCGGATCAAAGCTAATTTGCCAGCTCCCCGAAGCTTATCGCAGGCTATCACGTCCTTCGTCGCCTGTAATCGCCAAGGCATCCACCACATGCACTTAGTCACTTGACCCTATAACTTTGACGCCTCGCTGTAGAAGCATCGTCAAGGACTGTTTGAGTATTACGCGTTATGCCGTTCTTCAAACTCTTGCGAGTTGATTCTTGGTGACGCAATCAAAATGTCATCGACGGCACGGTCCGCCATGAGCGGTTTCCGTCGACGACGCTGATTCGACTCTACGAATTGTTAAAGAACAACAGCCGACTCTTTCGAGACGCTGTCGCAAGCGGCTGCCTGAAGGCGGCCACTTGCGACAGCGACTGGATCGATTGTGTGGTGGAGGATGACGGGATCGAACCGACGACCCCCTGCTTGCAAAGCAGGTGCTCTCCCAGCTGAGCTAATCCCCCGTGAAGATGGTGGGTCTGGTTGGATTCGAACCAACGACCCCCGCCTTATCAAGACGGTGCTCTAACCGACTGAGCTACAGACCCTTCACGTTCATTGCGAAGCGTGGGTGTCTACATCGCGTCAACCAGGTGCCGAAGCACACAGCTGGTTTGCTCAGCTGGCTCACGCTCACACACTGTTGTCAACTACAGCCGATAAGTGTGGGCGCGAGAATTTGAGTGCAATTTTCCAGAAAGGAGGTGATCCAGCCGCACCTTCCGATACGGCTACCTTGTTACGACTTCACCCCAGTCACGAACCCTGCCGTGGTAATCGCCCCCCTTGCGGTTAGGCTAACTACTTCTGGCAGAACCCGCTCCCATGGTGTGACGGGCGGTGTGTACAAGACCCGGGAACGTATTCACCGCGGCAAGCTGATCCGCGATTACTAGCGATTCCGACTTCACGCAGTCGAGTTGCAGACTGCGATCCGGACTACGACCGGTTTTCTGAGATTAGCTCCCCCTCGCGGGTTGGCAGCCCTCTGTACCGGCCATTGTATGACGTGTGTAGCCCTACCCATAAGGGCCATGATGACCTGACGTCATCCCCACCTTCCTCCGGTTTGTCACCGGCAGTCTCATTAGAGTGCCCTTGCGTAGCAACTAATGATAAGGGTTGCGCTCGTTGCGGGACTTAACCCAACATCTCACGACACGAGCTGACGACGGCCATGCAGCACCTGTGTCCAGGCTCTCTTTCGAGCACCAAGCCATCTCTGGCAAGTTCCTGGCATGTCAAGGGTAGGTAAGGTTTTTCGCGTTGCATCGAATTAAACCACATCATCCACCGCTTGTGCGGGTCCCCGTCAATTCCTTTGAGTTTCAACCTTGCGGCCGTACTCCCCAGGCGGTCAACTTCACGCGTTAGCTTCGTTACTGAACAGCAAGCCGTCCAACAACCAGTTGACATCGTTTAGGGCGTGGACTACCAGGGTATCTAATCCTGTTTGCTCCCCACGCTTTCGTGCATGAGCGTCAGT
>JAKOVF010000106.1 GCA_029782225.1 Chloroflexota bacterium
CCGTCCTGCCTTGCGCTAATCGAAGGAAATCATGACGCGTGGGATCAACGGGAAGTAGACAAGAGTCTGGTCGAAGCCATGGCTGCTCGTGCCGACGCTGCCTACCTGTGGTACGGCGGCGTCATTTGGATCGAGGTCGGTAACCAACGCTACAAATGGGTCGCCCGGCACAAGTACAAGTATGAATCCTCGCTAAACACGACCAACGCTCAGCGCAACCTCAACATACAGGCTGGCGGCGCTGATGTGGTAAGTCTCGCCCATAAGCATTATGTTGACTTCCACGCTAGACAGTCTGGTGGTCGGAAGACACTCTTCATCCGGTGCGGGACGTACAAGGTGTGGGACGACTATGGTCAGGCAATAGGCGGTTACAAGGGCGAGATAGGTGTGCCGATCGTCATCTTCTGGCCCGACCAGCGCAAGGTGCTCGGCTTCGACAACTTCGAAGATGGATTGGCGCACCTGCGAATGTTGCGCGGCGAGGAGGTGCGAATCGCGCTTTGACGGACAAACGGAGACCAAAGGAACAGAAGGTACACACACACACTGAGCCATGCCCTCTGTGCGGGACGCCACTCCAGCGCAGAGGGCCTTTTGCTAGGTGTCCTCGGTGCAGCTACTGCGATGGCTGCGTGGAGTAACGGGAGGTGATAGAATGTTTATTGTTGGTTTGATCTCGGGTTTCGTTATCGCCGTTCTGCTCTTGCAGGCTACAGTATCCGCTTCGCTACGGGACAAGATTCGCTGGTAACAAGGAGGGGCACCAGGTGGGTGGACAGACCCCCATTCGACGACCGGAGACCTTTGAAGACGCGATTGACCATGTGTTAGCAGAGATGCGCGCTTTGATGATCACGAAAAACCGTGACTATGGGCCGGGCAACATCGCGGCCTTTGGCGAGTTCGGTGTCGTCGTCCGAGCAAGCGACAAAGTACATCGCCTTGCGAACCTGCTGCAGTCGGGCAAGCAACCGGAGCATGAGAAGATCGAAGACACCTGGATGGACCTTGCCAATTACGGACTGATCGGCCTGCTCTGCCGTCGAGATTGGTGGGGGCTGCCGATGGAAGATGAGATCGAGGAGGAGGATTAGATCATGTGGGATGAGATTATCCTGACTATCGTTGATGTGCTGCTACCCGCTGTGCTGGCGTTGCTCGGCGCTTTGCTTGCGTACGCGGTGATTTACGTCAAACAGCGCACCGAGGCAATCAAGGATGAGCGTGTGCGCAAGATGGTCAATGACGCATTGGATCGGGCTAGAGTGGACATCTATGAAGCGGTCGCTTACGTGGCTCAAACGTATGTAGACGATCTTAAAGCCGCTCGTGAAGACGGAAAGCTCACGCCCGAGGAGAAAGCGGAGGCTTTTGCACGGGCTAAGGCCGCTTTTAAGGCGCGCATTGGCGAAGCTGGTCTTCGCCAGTTGGCGGAGATCGTAGGCGACCTAGAAGAATGGTTGCGGACGCAGATTGAAGCGGCGGTGTATGACCTGGGAAAAGCCTCATAAAGCGCACCGGTGTGGAATTGGATGCGACAGCCTGGTATCGTGTAGGCGGCGACTGGATGTATGCTACGTCCGCCGTGGCTTTGCAGGCTGAAAAGCGCGGGAAGGAGATCGAAGCCGGTGTGGAACGGATTCGGGAAGAACTAACCGAATCCACAACTAAGGCGTCCGTTCGCGGTCTACAATTGCCTAACGGACGCGTGATCAGCCTGCGGAATAAGTTGGGCCCCCTGTGATGGGGGCCTTTTCTTCGATCAATCTTGGATCAGCCCTCCACGGGGAGGTCCTGATCCGCCGGCTCGGCCTCAGGTTCGCTGGGAGGGCCCAACCACGAGAACACGGGCCTACCGTCTTCGTCCCACTTCACAACGACAGGGACGAGCCAGGCGACATGTAGGAGTGCCCTCCCTAGCCAGTCGGGTTCAACGAGGCCGTAGTCATGGGCGCACCGCAGGAGTCCCTGTAGGAGATGCAGCGTAGGCGGGACTGGTTCGCACACCCAATCCGCCCAGGGACCATCCCATCCGAACTGGCTGCCCTCGAACGGACGACCATCGCGTCCGATGGCCTCCGTGGCTCGCTCTGTTACTTCTGCTTCGAGACCCACAAGGAGAATGTTCCGATAGTTCGCGCAGACAAGCACGTCTGTCGGTGCGATCGGCACAATCTGGTCATACGCCACCCCGCGCCGGGAGACGTAAGGTGAGCACTGCCGAGACAGTGTAGCCCTCACGCACCCCCGTACCAGCACCAGATCGGTGCTGGAATTCAGACTCTCCAGCGTGTTCTGCAAGTACCGAAAATCCACCTCACGCATGTTAGCACCTCCATGTTGTTTTATCACCGCTCTTCGCCGTCCTTTCGGACGCCCACCCCGCGCCACGTGGAGGCGGCGGCTGTGCGGGGCTGGAGGAGAAGCTAAGCCTCCTCCCCGAGGGCCGCTCTCCCGGCGGCACCCATCCGCTCGGGATACACGCCATCCTGGTCCGCGATGACCGCCCAGCCATACTCGTATGTGATCAGCTTGTCATAAGCGGCCTGTGG
>JAKOVF010000037.1 GCA_029782225.1 Chloroflexota bacterium
CTACCCTGTCTGGGAGGGCGGGCGGCTTGTGGCCGTATATCCGGTCAACTGCGTATCGGCGGAGCTGTTAGAGGACAGCGCCGGGATGCTCTATGTGAAGTTCTATTTCATGGAGGGTGGTACGGTCGTGCTGCCCTACAGCGACGTCATCCACTTGCGCCGGCACTACTATAACAACGATTTGCTTGGGTCACCCAACCAGCCGATCAATGCAACGCTGTCGGCTATCCATACGACTAACGAAGGGTTGGCGCAGGCGGTCAAGACGAGCGCAGCGCTTCGCGGCATCCTCAAGTTCCAAGGTATGCTCAAGGAGAGCGACATTGAGGCCCAGCGCGAGCGGTTCGTCAAGGAGTATCTCACAGTGTCCAATGCCGGTGGGATTGCGGCCTTGGACGCGAAGGCCGAATACATCCCGCTGAACACCGAGCCTCGGATGGTCAACGCGGCCCAGATGAAGGAGCTGCGGGACGCCGTGTTCAGGTACTTCGGCGTCAACGAGGCAATCGTCATGGGCAACTACACCGAGGACCAGTGGAATGCATTTTATGAGTCGACCATTGAGCCGTTGGCCGTCCAGATGTCGCTGGAGTTCACGACCAAGCTGTTCAGCGACCGGGAAATCGGTCACGGCAACGAAATCATATTCGAGGCCAACAGGCTGCAGTATGCCAGCATGAAGACCAAGCTGGACCTGCGCCAGATGGTGGATCGCGGAGCCTTGACGCCAAACGAATGGCGCGAGGCGATGAACCTGGCACCAATCGAAGGCGGGGACAAGCCTATCCGACGGCTTGATACTAGACCAACCGATGAAACAGATCAGGGGGGTGGAACGGGTGGAAAAAGCCAAGAGGGAGATCCGCCTGGCGGAGATCCGGGCACTGGAATCAACGAATGATGAGCAAGAGATGATTGTTGAAGGCCGGGCGATCGTTTATGACAGTCCGACCGTTATGTATGAGATAGATGGCATTAAATACTACGAGGTTATTCAACGCGGCGCTTTAGATGGTACGGATTTGAAAGACGTGCCGTTTAAGTACAATCACTCGGATTCCGTGATGGTAATGGCTAGAACTAGAAATAAAACTCTGGAACTCATTCCTGATGACCAGGGCCTTCTTGTCCGCGCGAAACTAGCGAATACCACGGCGGGCCGGGATCTCTACGAACTGATCCGGCGCGGCGACATCGACAAGATGTCCTTCGCTTTCACGGTCGCGGAGGACTCCTATGACCGCGACGCCAGGACTCGCCGTATCTTGAGGTTCAAACGCATCTGGGACGTCTCGGCGGTGGATACCCCGGCGTACCAGGATACCTACATCAGCGCGCGGA
>JAKOVF010000056.1 GCA_029782225.1 Chloroflexota bacterium
CATGCGGATGGCCAGCAGACGAATTGCCTCCGAGTAGCCGTGCTGCTTTGGCTCAGGCGTATAGACCCGATGACATTCACCACACCGATAGCGTTGACTTCCGCTTGGATTGAAGCCCGCTTTGTATTGTTTCCAATTCGATTGGCATGTTGGACAGTTCATGCCTCTCATTTTATTCTGTTTTCGATCTTAGGTACTCCCGCTATATTTATAACCAGATAAAGCCGCCAGCATATGTTGGCGGCCTTATTTATTTCTTCCTCAGCCTAATTACCATTCGCCTTTCTGACAGTTCTCAGATTCCGGGGCTACCGGCGATTGTGTTCCCTGGTCGAATTCAATTGTGATGTTTGAATAACCGAGCTTGTTCAGCAGCTTACTTATCTGAATGGTAGCTTCGTCTTGTGCCCGCTTCAGAATGCCTTGTTCCCGCGCATCCACTTCAGAGTAATATTTGCCACAGGTCACAGCTAGGGTAGTCATGCTGGGCATATGTGACCCGCCATCACAAAAGATAGGAAGCTTTAAAGAAGTTTCCTGAATGGTGTCAGCGTGTGCCGAGTCTTCCTCTCTGCGCAGGATTTCCGCCGGGGGAAGTGTCATTGTGACCGTTTTGGATGAGCCATCATTACTGACAAGAATATTAGATTCTGCGATTTGATTGAGATTGATCCCGGCCGTGATGGTATAGGTGCTGATGTAAATCAGGCTCTCAAAACACGCATTAGCGAGTCCCTCATCGTGGTGGATCTTGATCTGTCGGGCGAAACTCATTTCCTGCGTCTCCAGGTTTCCCAGGGGACGGACGGCTTCCAGAATAACATGACTGTCTTCAACGGTGGTCTTGTTGGGAAAGATCTTACTGATTAGATCACCCAGGGAAGGAAGTTTCAGCATGTTTATTAGAACGATCGCACCGATTACCACCAGCGCTGCTAGGATCAACACTGGATAGGCACTTTTCATGACTTGTTTCATGTTCCACCTCCCGAAACACGCTCAGCCAATGGCACACTACGCAGCAATCCAGTTGAACCGTTAAGACCCTCATTAATAGTATAAGGAAATCCAATTCATTTTCAACACCCAATTCACCAAAAATGTTACAGCCTGTACCAAGAAGTTGAGCATCTGAAACTAACCTGATTATCATAAAGAAAGCCCGAGATAACCGAATATGACCGGCTGGGTCATTTTCATCGGATTACCCCAGCCGATAATGGTAGATACCCGATGATTTTGCCAGCGGTGGGATCCAGCGTATCCATCGATACGCTTTCAGAGGGGATTCATCATCCTCGTAGTAATTCCATTCGTCCAAAAGGCGGATGCCCTCGCCCCAGCCCTCCACATCTCTACCATGTTTCAGACTCCAATGAAGGCGCGCGGTGACTCTGGCATACGCCAGCTGCAGGTTGTCCGCCCAGATCACAAATGGCGTATGCGCGTCACAGACCATTTCGCAGCCGGGGAAATGCTCGCGCAGTCTGAGAAAGAGCGACTTGACCTGCGCTTCTTCGAAGTAAGGGAAAACGCCCTCCGCCAGAAACAAGAACGGACGCGGCTTGCACCAGCTCACTTCCCCGATCCAGCCATCATCGAAGACCGATCCAGAGAGTGCATGATAACGACTGCACTCGCCTGGAATCAGTCTTCGCCGCAAATCCATCACATCGGGCACATCCAGATCGAACCATTCAACGCGTCCATTGTCCACCCGCTCAAAACGAGTATCCAGCCCACAGCCGATGTGAACGACTGCCGCGTCCGGGTATCGCGCCAGGAAGTTGCGGACCTGATGATCAAATTTACTCATGCGCATGATGACCGCGATCTCGTCATGCCGATGCATTCGGAGACGCGAAAAATCGCAAGCCAGCCGGCGGACCATCTCCACTGCCTTTTCATCCTTGAACATGGCATTGGGTCGCTGGGATTCACGCGCCCGAACATAAAGAGTAATGAGCAGCGTCTCGGACACGCCGTTTAAAGATTGCGCGACTTTCTCAGGCATAGCTTCCTCCTTATGAGTTTTCTACCATGTTCCCGGAACCAACTTCTTGACCCGCCGGGCATAACTCCTGAATTCATCACCGAAACAATCTCGAAGAAGGTTCTCTTCCACGTTAATTCGATAGGCCAGGCCCGGCAACAGCAAAAGCGGCACGGCTGCCATACCGATGACACTCCCATAACCAACGGCAACACCCAAAGCCATCAATAATAAGGATGCATAACTTGGATGCCGAATATAACTGTAAGGGCCTGAAGTGACCAACTTCTGATCGGCTGTCACTTCCACATGCCCGGAGTACATGCCCTTGATCGCAGACCGCGCCCAGAGATGCAGCAACACGCCAAGTATCGCCAGCGTTAGTCCTACTACTTGAAGCCAAACGGCATGGGGCAACCATGCAAGATACATGAATTCAAGCGGCGGGGCGAAGAAAGCGGCCAGCATGCCCGGCAGGATGGCCCAAAAGGATCGATCTCCAGTCTCCTGCTGAATGGCTTTTCCATTTACCTCCCAAAACGATTTCTTCAGGAAACAGTAAAAGATGATCACACCGGCCGGGTACACGATCCCAATGACAAGTAAGCCCCAGCCAAGTAAATTCTTGCTCAACGTCTCCAGGCCAAGCAAGGCTAAGACCAGGGACAGGCCGGATGCAATCACAAGCAGGAAGAAAATCACAGCGCGGCTCATCGTTTACTCCTTCGCTTACTAGTTCACGGAACAGCAGGTATCTTCAGCAGAATGCCAATGGCATAGCCCGCCAACGCGCTGACCGTGCCGATGATGGCCATTTCCAGGCCGCTTCGCCACGGGCGTCCCACGGTAATACGTGCCTTGTATACCCCTACGCCATACAAGACGAGCGCCGTCACCAGAATTGAAACCCAAATGCTCATGCCAACCGGCAGGATCGCGAACGGCGCCAGCGGGATGAGCGATCCAACCACTGCCGAGAGACCTACAACCACAGCGGCGCGCAGGGCCTTAGTGCGGTCTGTGGGCGTCAGGCGATGCTCCTCCGCCATCATCACAGCCACCCAGATATCCTGTCTGGCCGTGATCGTATCGACAATGAGTTCCAACAGGTCGCCTTTGAATCCCTTCTCTGCATAGATCGCGCGGACCTCGTCGCGCTCCAAGTGTGGCATCTCGCGGATATGGCGATATTCGCGTTCGCGCTCGCTTTCATAAAAGTCGGCGTCTGCCATCGTGGAGGTATAAGCTACTGCTCCCATGGAAACCGACTCGGCAAATGTAGCCGCCAACCCTGCGACCAGCACAATGCGGGGGTCGTTCGTCGCCGCGGCCACGCCCAGGATCACACCCAGCACATTTACAAGTCCATCCTGCCCGCCCAAAATTACATCTGACAGGGCCGAAGCCTGTCTATGCAAGTCACGTTTATCCTCCGGATGCGAAATGACGATCTTTTCTTGAATGAGTTTGTCCATCATGAATCCTTTGCACACAAAGAGAGCCAGCAGACCTTATCTGGCAGAATGAGCAAGTACGCAATTCAACAACGTGGGATTAGATGGATTTTGGAGGCGGAAACAAAGGTGTCAGCGGGCGAAAGACTATTTTTAATTGAGTGGGAAGCGGCAGTGAGAACCACGCTTGAACAGGATTCCCAATCCCTGCTTCGTTCCACACGAACTGATCTTCTTCATGCGCATCGAACGAGGCCCCGGCCTGTCCACCGACAAAACGACCTGGTCCTTCCCTCATGCTTTCCACGGCAAAATGCAGGGACAGGCTGACTGCGCACAGGCAAACTACCAGCACGGTCAGCGCTTGCCTAATCATTGCGAATGTGCTCGATTCCCTGTTTAAACAGCGTGATGAGGTGCGGGTCGTCCATGCGGTAATAGACTTCCTTGCCGTTGCGGCGTGCGGTGACGAGGTGCATCTGACGTAGTCCACGCATATGGTGGGAGACGGCTGATTCACTTACGCCAACGAGCCCTGCCAGTGTACTGACATTCTTTTCACCATCCAGCAAAGCAGACAAGATCATCACACGGCTCGTATCACTGAAAGCCCGAAAGAGTTCGGCTACATGGGCGGCAGAGTGTTCATCAATAAGGGTTGTTGGCATGGTTCCTTTTCAAATCACCCAAACATCTGAGTATATGCTCATATATTTAATTGTACACCGAATGCAATCTTTTTCAAGAGGCAGTTCTCATCGCGAGAATTGACTCAGGCTTTCAAATCCTGTACACTTTAGTTACTCCGATGGGGAGTAGCCGCCCGGCTTTTCGGGATGGACAGTCGTCCCGACGGAAAGAGATTTCCCGGCTGTCTGAAAGAAAACGCAAGACCATCGCTTTCAAGGCGATGGTCTTTTCATTATTTGGGAAGGAAACATGAAAGCATTTTTCCTGTTTCGCCTGATAGACATTGCGATGTTCGCAGCCTATGTCATGCTGTGGTGCTGGTTATGGATGGGCAAACTGTTCAGAAAACCCCAACGCCAGAATGACCCTCCCACCTGATCGCGATCAGGCCCGTCCCTCATTATGTCAGCGTCATCGCACAACCATCTGCACGCGGGTCACTTCCGCCGCACAAGACCCCTGTAGCTGGATCACGCAGGATGACCTGTCCCCTGCCGAATAACGCGCGCTCGTAGGCGGAAACCCAATAGACAGGATGCCCCATTTCCTCCAGGCCCTTGTATGTTTCCTGCGGCATTCCTTCTTCGATGGCGACGCGTCCATTTGACTCTTCCGCGTCGATGCAGAAGCGCGGCAAATCGAGCGCGGACTGGGGATCAAGACCATCATCCACAAGCGCCGAGAGGACCTGGACATGTCCCTGTGGCTGCATAAACCCGCCCATGACGCCGTAGGAGGCATACAGTGAGCCATCGAATACGCGCGTTACCATGGCCGGAATGATCGTGTGATATGGCCGCTTGCGCGGGGCGAGGGCGTTGGGATGATCTGGGTCAAGGCTGAAGTTATGCCCGCGGTTCTGCAAAGTGAAGCCCCAGCCTTTCGGGACGATGCCGGTGCCGAATCCCATGTAATTGCTGTTGATGAACGAACAGGCGTTCCCAACTTTATCCACGACACTGAAATAAACAGTCCCGGACAATGAAACCGGTGTGCCGCGTTTTTGGTCAAGGGTGGCGCGGTCGGGGTTGATCAACTTGCGTCGGTCGTCGGCATATTCCTTTGAAAGCAATTTTTCGAGTGGAATGTCACTGAACGCAGGGTCGGCCACGTACCAGCGCGCGTCTGCAAAGGCGAGGCGCAATGCTTCGATCGCGAGATGCAGGCGCTCGGTCGAGAGAGATACGTGCGAGGTTAAATCAAATCCCTCTAAAAGGTTCAACGCCAGGAGCGCCGTGAGGCCCTGTCCATTGGGCGGACATTCATAAACACGCAGCCCGCGATAATCCACCGAAATGGGAACCTCCCAGGTGGAGACGTGCTCTGCCAAATCGGCCTCGGTCATGCTCCCCCCGGCCTGCTTCAGCACGTTGACAATCGCCGCCCCGATTTCGCCTGCGTAAAACGCAGCCCTGCCTTTTTGTGCTATGAGGGAAAATGTGCGGGCGAGGCCGGGATTGCGGAAGATCTCGCCCGGCTCCGGGCCGCGGCCGTTGATGGTCATCTCACTCCCATTCGGCGCGGACTTGAGCTGACGGTCCGCGCCGCGCCTCCAAAACCAGGAAGTGAGTGGGGCAACCGGAAAACCCTTTTCAGCCAGTTGGATCGCGGGCGCCAGGATCTCTGCCATGGAACGCGAACCGTGACGTTCGATCAGGTCAAACCAGCCCGCGCACGCGCCAGGGACGGTCACTGTATGAGCGTGATATGGAGGCAGAGGATCGAGGCCTTCCATTTTGAGCCGCTCCAGAGTCAGCGCCGCGGGCGCGCGTCCAGAGCCATTGAGGGCCGTGACCTGTTTTGTCTGTGCGTCAAAATACAACGCGAACATGTCACCGCCAATGCCGGTAGAGGTTGGCTCGGTAACATTGAGGGCAGCCGCCACAGCAACTGCGGCATCTGCCGCATTACCACCTCGTGCAAGAAGCTCAAGCCCCGCGGCAGTTGCCAGCGGCTGTGAGGTGGCGACAATTCCATTCCGGCTGTAAACCGGTGAACGGCGGGAGGTGAACGAGGGTGTGGGCATTAGATTCAGTCCCGGTGGTCGAGTGGGGCTGGGTGTTTTTCCCAGACCGTATCGAGACCACCAATTTACGGCATTTTCTGTTAGAGAATACCACCACTGCCCACAAGCGGCAACGTTGTATAATTCATTATCGGTGTGCACAGCTTCTATCGCCAAAGGATAAGCAATGACCCAGCAAATCTATGATTACGTGATCATTGGTTCAGGGTTCGGGGGAAGCGTCTCGGCCATGCGGCTGACAGAAAAAGGGTATTCGGTCCTTGTTCTCGAAAAAGGGAAACGCTACAACGACAATGACTTCGCCAAATCCAACTGGCAGTTTTGGAAATATCTCTGGCTGCCTGCCTTACGTGCTCATGGGATTTTGCAGATCAGCATCCTCAAGGGGGTGATGGTCTTGCATGGTGCTGGTGTCGGCGGCGGGAGTCTCGGCTATGCTAACGTGTTGGAAGTCCCAACGGATGAAACCTTTGCAACGCCTGCCTGGAATCAAATGGTCTGTTGGGGTGACGTGCTACGTCCACATTATGAGACGGCGAAGAAAATGCTTGGCGTGGCGCGCAACCCACGATTGTGGAAAGCGGATCATGTCCTGGAAGATATGGCGGAAAAACGCGAGATGGGACATACCTTCCGCGCAACAGATGTAGGCGCGTACTTCGGCGAAGCCGGCGTAACTGTGCCTGATCCCTACTTTGGCGGCGCGGGCCCGGACCGCGCGGGATGCCGTCACTGCGGTGGGTGCATGGTGGGCTGCCGCTACAATGCCAAAAATACCCTGCCCAAGAATTATCTTTATCTGGCAGAGAAGAACGGGGCGAAAGTGATTGCGGAGGCAGAAGTCACGGATGTGAGACCACTGACTATGGACAATGGATCACACATGGTCAGCGGTCAGTCGTCTATGGTCGGAGAGGCCAGATATGAGATTACCTTCCGTACGTCCACTTCACTGATCACTCGTCACACCACTGTCCATGCAAAGAACGTAATTTTCTCCGCCGGTGTACTCGGTACGATGAAGCTGCTGCTCAACCTGCGGGACGTCAAAAAATCCCTGCCGGATCTATCACCGCGACTTGGCCACATGGTGCGGACCAATTCGGAAGGCCTGCTCGGTTCTGTGGCCAGAAAGTCAGATATCGATTACTCCGAGGGAGTCGCCATCTCTTCCATTTACAACCACGATGAGATCACGCGTATTGAACCGGTCCGTTATCCCAATGGCTCATCTCTCATGCGTTTTCTGGCTGCACCATTGATCCCAAGAGATATTCCTGTGCCTATGCGCATCTTGAAATTCGCAGGCTGGGCAATCACCCATCCCATTGACTTTATGAAAGCGCTTGTCTTACCGGGTTGGGCACACAATGTCACTATCTTGCTCGTCATGCAGCATGCTGATAACCGCATGCGCCTGCGCAATGGACGGAGCATATTCACCCTGTTCAGGCGCGGCATGGTCGCGGAAAACGAACCCGGCTATGAGATCAACGCGCAGGTCGCAGGCTCCCATGAAGTGACAAAGGATTTTGCCCGGCGCACGAATGGCGTGGCGCTTGGGTCTCTGGGCGAGAATCTGCTCGGCCTGCCGACCACGGCACATATCCTGGGCGGTGCGCCAATCGGTAAGACCTCTGAAGAAGGCGTTGTGGATGAGACCTTCGCCGTGCATAATTATCCGGGCCTGTACATTATCGATGGATCGATCATGCCGGCAAATCCCGGTGTCAATCCTTCTCTGACGATCACCGCACTGGCAGAGTATGCAATGAGCAAGATGCAGAGCAAATCCTAAACACAAAGGAAACTCCTTTGTGTACTTAGTGCCCTGCGTGTATAAAAGGAGTTTATGAGTTTCCACCCTTCCCGCGATTACGCTCTCGAACTGGATAAGCAAGATAAACTCGCATCCTACCGCGACCAATTTGTGATCTCCGATCCGAATCTCATCTACCTCGATGGCAATTCGCTGGGACGATTACCAAAAGTCGCGGTGGAACGCGCGAGGCAAATCGTGGAAGAGGAATGGGGCAAGGATCTCATCAGCGCCTGGAACAAAGGCTGGTGGGAAGCGCCCGCCCGCGTGGGCGAGAAGATCGCGCAATTGATCGGAGCAGGGCCCGGGCAGGTCGTTGTCAGCGATACGACCTCCGTCAACCTGTATAAGCTCACGATGGCCGCGCTGGCTCAAAATCCGGGAAAGAAGCGGATCGTCACGGACACGCTCAACTTCCCGTCGGACTTATATGTCCTGCAAGGCTGTGTCCACACGCTGGGGAATCATCATGAAATCGTTCGCATCGGCTCGCGGGATAACGATCTCACCCCCGATCTCACCGCACTTGAATCGGCCATTAACAAGGATACTGCGCTTGTCACTCTCTCTCACGTCACTTTCAAGAGCGGCTATCTCTACAATATGAAACGCATCACGGATATGGCGCACCGCAACGGCGCGCTCATGCTGTGGGATCTGAGTCATTCCGTGGGTGTGATCCCTATCGCTCTGGATGAATGCGGCGCCGACCTCGCTATTGGCTGCACCTATAAATATCTCAACGGCGGCCCGGGCTCGCCTGCATTTCTCTATGTCAACAAATCGCTGCAGGAAGAAGTGGCCTCGCCCATCTGGGGTTGGTGGGGACAGAATCGACCGTTCGCGTTCGGCCTTGATTATGAACCTGCGCAGGGCGTAAACCGGTTCCTGGCGGGCACACAGCCCATGCTTTCCTTGCTGACGATGGAAACGGCCCTTGACCTTGTCCTGCAAGCCGGCCTGACCGCCGTGCGGACCAAGTCCGTTTTGATGACGGAATACGCATCTTTCCTGACCGATAGCCTGCTTGCGCCCTTTGGCTTTTCTCTCGGCTCCCCGCGTGACCCCGCCAAACGCGGCTCGCATATCAGCCTCCGCCACCCGGACGGCTACCGCATCAACCGCGCGTTGATCGACGAGATGAATGTCATCCCCGATTTTCGCGAACCTGATAACATTCGTCTTGGTTTTGCGCCGCTCTATACATCATTTACTGAAATCTGGGAAGGATTCGATAGAATCTGTCGAGTCATGGAAGAGAAGAAATACGAAAAGTATCCCAGTAAGAGATTAACAGTGACATAAGAGGAGAACTCATGGAAACCAAGCCCGATACCATCAAACTCTCTGCTTTTCACCGCGAGGAGATCTTCGCTTCGCACGCGGATCTGTTTGTCACCGTGCGCGGCTCGTCAGTCGTCAGCGGAAATGAAGCAATGAAGAAAGCCAAGGAGGTGAGTCAGCTTGTGGATGAATTGACGCGCTTTGGCATCCCTGCTGAAGACATCCACCTGCAAAGCGTGCGCGTGGAAACCGCCAGCGGCGCGATTCTCAAATCGTCGAGCGCCACCTATCGTCTGAGAATTCGATGCGGGAAACTGGACCAAATCCCGGATCTGCTGGATATCATCGCGTCCCAAAAGAACGCGACGCTGGAAAAGATCGATTGGAAGTACCCTGACGAAGCGGGCAATGAGCAGGCGCTTGAATCTGCAATGGTCAAAGCGAAGGCCAAAGCGGATAAGGTGGCCGCCGCGCTGGGAGTCAAATTGCTGGGAGTCTACGACTTCAGCGAGAATGTGATGGACCAGGATGCACCGGTCATGTTTCAACCGCAGATGATGATGGCAAAAGCCCGCGGGCCTGTTCCTTCTGAGCCAAGCCTGGGGATGGATATCCAACACAGCAAGACGATTCAGGTCAATGTGGAGATCTGGTACAGGGTATCGTCGTTTTGATCTGGAATCCGGCGACTCCGTTATTTGACTCTCCAAAGTCAGGGGACTCTGGACTCCCAGCTATCTAGTACTTCTGTTCTATCAATGATAAAATCGCCCCTCCTCAGAGGAGCGATTTTATGTCCCCGGAATCTATTCGTGTTGATCAATTGAGCAAAACGTACCAGGTGCCAGAACGCGAGGGCGGATTCGGCGCGGCGGTGCGAAGTTTCTTCAAGCGGAAATATAAGGATGTAAAGGCCGTACAGCACGTCAGCTTCAAGATCGAGCCGGGAGAGATCGTTGGCTTTCTCGGTCCGAACGGCGCAGGCAAAACGACCACGCTCAAGATGCTCTCCGGTCTGCTTCACCCAACCGGCGGCTCAGCCAACGTGCTGGGCTTCACGCCGTGGGAGCTCAAGACCGAATATCTGCGCTCGATGACCCTTGTGATGGGTCAGCGTAACCGCCTCTCCTGGGACATTCCGGCCGCAGATTCGTTCCTGCTCAACCAGGCCATCTATCGTCTCTCCGATGATGAGTACAAGGGCACATATAAAGAGCTTGACCAACTGCTTGAGCTCGAGCCATTGATGAAAAAGCCGGTGCGCAATCTGTCGCTGGGCGAACGCATGAAATGTGAGATCGCGGCGGGATTGCTCCACCGCCCCAAAGTTCTGTTCCTGGATGAACCGACTATCGGCCTCGACATCACCGGTCAGGCACGCATCCGTGAATTTTTGCGGGAATACAATCGCCGCACCGGCGCAACGATTCTGTTGACCAGTCATTACATGGCCGATGTGACGGCGCTGTGCGAGCGCATCATCATCATCCATCACGGCAGCCTCAAGTATGACGGCGGTATCAACGATCTCTCGCGCAAGGTTGCCCCCTTTAAATTGATCGGCGTACTGCTGGCGGATGTTGATTCGCATGACTTAAGCCGATATGGCACCGAGGTCCAAAACGAAGAAGATGCGGAGAAACGTTATATTCAGATTCCTGCAGATGAAGTTACGCGTGTCACCTCCCGTCTTTTGGCTGATCTGCCGGTCCACGACATCACCATCGCCGATCCCCCCATCGAAGATGTGATCGAACGTGCGTTTAATGAGTAACTCACCTTACGCACCCTTACCCTAGCCCTCTCCGTTTGGGAGAGGGGAGTCCCTTCCCCATTCGGGGGAAGGGTCGGGGATGAGGGACAAAAGGAATTTCCATGCTAAAAATCTTCCAACGTCTCTGGCAGGTCAACTGGGCGGAGCAATGGCAGTACCGCGCCAATCTACTGATGTACCTGCTTTACTGGCTGGTCTCCCCCATTATCTATCTCGCCGTGTGGACGAGTATTGCCAACAGCAAAGGCAGCGTCAACGGCTTCACAGCCAACGACTTCATCACCTACTACATGACACTCCTGATCGTGGACCAGATCACCAGCAACATCGTTATCCATACCTTTGCCTACAAAATCCAGGATGGGACGCTTTCGACTGAACTGATCCGCCCCATCCATCCGATGCTGACGAATGCACTGGTAAACAATATCGCCTTTAAGATGCTGACTATCATGGGACTCATTCCGATCTGGATCATACTTGCGTTTCTTTTCAAACCGAATTTTGCCTCCGTTACCTGGCAGGGGATTCTGCTGGCAATTCCCGCCATGATCCTGGGCTTCTTCATCGGTTTCCTGCTCTCGGCCGCGATCACATCGGTCGCATTCTGGACGACACGCGTTTATTCGATCCACGAGTTTTATTATGCGATCATCCTGCTGTTCTCGGGGCAATTTGTCCCGCTCACGCTTATGCCAAAGCTGGTGCAGAACATTGCGCAATACCTACCTTTTCAACTCTTCATGTATTACCCGATTCAAGTCATTCTTGGGAAGCTGTCTACTGCGCAGATCATTCAGGGATATATCGCAGCCGGAGTGTGGCTCGTCATTTCCATTATCTTTTTCAGGTGGGTCTGGCGTAATGGCGTGAAACAGTTCTCAGCGGTGGGGGCATAACCATGTATTACCTGAAATTGCTCAACACCTTTCTCAAGGTCAACATCCAGATGTCCGTCGCGTACCGGGCTGACACGATCGTGAATATTCTGTTAAACATTATGTGGCTTGGCTGGGAACTGCTCGGGCTGAGCATTATTTTTGGCAATACAACTTCCCTGGGCGGCTGGGGATTCGGTGAACTGATCACGCTGCTGGGAGTCTTCCGTCTTGTCAACACATTCATGATCGCGTTGATCTGGCCCAATACTGAGAAGTTCAACCAGAGCATCCGCGACGGCTCCATGGATTACACCATCCTGCAGCCGGTCAACAGCATGTTTCTGACCACTTTCTCTCGCATCAGCGTCTGGCGCGTCTGGGATCTGGTCCTCGCGGTCGTGTTGATCTTAACCGGCATCCACATCTCAGGCGACATTACTACTCCACTAAGCATCGTGACCTTCCTTCTACTTACTGTTTCAGGGACCATTGTCCTCTACAGCCTGTGGATCGTATTGATCGCGCTGACATTCTGGTTCACTAAATTTGATAATAATGTCACCATCCTGCAAGCCTTGCTCGACTCAGGCCGCTATCCTGTGAGTGTCTATCCTGTGTGGTTAAGGATCATTATCACATTTATTATCCCAATTGCTGTGGCAACTACCGTTCCACTTCAAGCCTTGCGCGGCGACTTACAACCAGCACGTGTCCTGATGTTCGCTGTCATTGGAGTTATCAGTTTCCTGATTGCTTCCCAGGTATGGAAAGCGGGACTAAAAAGATACAGCGGCGCAAGCAGCTAAAAAATTCGGGCGACCTGTTGGCCGCCCGTTCCTTATTCCCTGCCGCCATTCTTGGCTCTTTCCAGCATTTCGTCAAAGCCAAGATTGATATTGATCGGGGTTGTGAAGACGAGGCGATACCCATCAGGGTCAAGAACCGTCAGTTCGCGTACATTCCACGGCTGGTCCAGCGGACCGGACACGATATTGGCACCCCTGGCTTTTGCCTGTTCAGCTAAAGCATCCACACTGTTTTCAAACCGTCCCAGCATTTGAAAGCTCAAAGAGACACCGGACCCGCGCGGCTCCGGCACTGGTTTTCCGTCTCTGGGCAGAGAGATCAACAGGTCGGCATACTTATCCCATCGCAAGTGGATTAATGCCGCTTTGCTGCCAGGTCCGGGCATCGTAAAAATATGTTTGAAGCCCAGCGCCTCCTGATAGAACTTTGACGATGCCTCCAGGTCATTTACAATCAGGTTCGCGAAGAATGGCATCGGGTAGATTTCTTCGGTCATATTTACTCCTTCATTGAAAGAGCGATTTTGCGGTCGCTCTTTCTCCTTATTTCTTGCTGTTCTCAATATAGATCTTCACCGTTTCACGCATAAACTCGGCGAGGCCTGGATCAACCTTATCGAAATTGGCCTTAAAACGGGGATCCTCGTTGTACAGGTCCATCAGGCCAGCAAACTGCTCATCGGTCGGGATCCAGAAATACTCGATATGTTTGCGCCAGCGTTCCAAACCGGCCTGTGCTTCAGGGCTGGAGGGTCCTTTTGGCATGGCAGCCAGCAAGGCTTCGATGATGGCATTGCCCTCTTCCCCGATTCGCTGCTTGTCAGCCGTTGTGTATGACTTCCACTTGCGCTGCGACTCTTTGACCGTCTTCATGTCGTACTTTTGCGCAACTTCCTTCTCATACTCAGCCTGCTGTTCGTCGCTAAATGCTTCGAAATATTGTCGCTTGCTCATTTCTTTTTGTCCTTTCAGGTTCAAAATCGTATTGTCCACTGTAGTGATCAGGCGGTGCAGCCGCTCTACCCTTCGCTGCAATGCTTCCTTGTGGCTGTACAGAGCGCCCACCAAATCGAAGTCACGGCGTCCCATGATCGTCTTGATGTCTTCCAGGGGTAAATCCAACTCCCGATAGAACAGGATTTGCTGCAACCTTAGAAGGGCCTCCTCCCCATAGTAGCGATAGCCGTTCTTGCCCACATGGGTCGGCTTCAAGAGGCCGATCTCATCGTAATGATGGAGCGTTCGCGGCGTGACGCCAGCCAGTTTGGAGAGCTGCTTGACGGTGTACATGCCGCAAATATAAACTATGACGTAACGTTAATGTCAAGGGGAGTTTCTGGGTTCGAAAACGTGCCTCAAATGGGTATTTGGATTTATTTGGATTTGTTGTATAGTATTTATTAGATTTACCGCCGGCGCAGGAGGATTTATGTTGTTCTCCATCACTTCAATCGTGGATTATTTGGGACTATGTATCGCGCTCTGGCTGGCGTTTTATTTACTGGCGCGGGGGTTTCCCAGCAGTATCACGTTGAGGACCGTGGTGGTATTGCTTGCCATATCGACTTTTTTCTTCAGCGCGTTCGTCAATTTGCGTATGCAAGTGCCCGGCGCGACCAACATGAGGGCGGTCCTGCTGGTTGTAGCCCTTTCCACGCTTCACGATCTTACAAATAAGCTGCTCCCTGAAAGCATACAAAAGAAAAATGCTGTCTTTGTCTACGCGCTGTACATCCTGGGCTGGGTTACGATAGGACTTCTATTCGCAACTCGTGGCGTCTTCGCCAATGAGACAGGCAATATCCTTTTCGTCGGTCGTATGAACCGCGGACTCATCTATGTGCTTTATGCAGTGTTTCAAGTGCTGGTAGACCTCGGAATTCTCAACAATTTTCGGCTCGGAGCAAAGCTGGGCATTGGGACACAGAATCGCTATTTCTTGATCGCTGCCCTGCTTGCCATAGGGACCACAGTATATGGAGTCTTAGCACTGGCCTTGTCTCCTCCCATGCCCAGAGTCATACAGGATGCGCTCATGCTTGGCAGCATCGTCCTGCTCGGACTCTCAGTGGCTCGCCATCAAACCTTGATCGAACGGCGGACCACTTTGCAGGATTTTCCGGTCTCCTTTCTGGCAACCCTCGGTCTGTCTGCTGTCTTCGCAATTCTGGCATGGATATGGAGCGGCTCCGCGGTCATCGTAGCTTTGATTACGGCACTGGCGATCCTGACTCACGCCGTATACGACCTCTCCCGAGAATTTCTGGACCGGCTCCAACGCCATGAGGACAGTCAATTCCGGCGTCAACTGCGAACGCTGGAGCACAGAGCTCCTCAGGATCAACCCCTGCAGGATCTGCTCCACGAGGGACTGGTTCTTTTATGCCAGCTCATAGGCGCCAGTGGAGGTTTTATCGCTGTTCGCGAGAGTGAGACTTTTACTGTCGCTGCAACACATCATTCTCTCGACATAAGTAGGGAATTCCCTTCTGCTGAACTGACTTGTGATGAGCTATATCAGCCTCACACTGACACATTAAAGGACATCACGTGGATTGCACCCGTTTTTGAAGAGAATGATCAAGTGGCTGTGATTGGAGTCCAGGTGCCGAGAGCCAAAAACAAGTACTCAACCGATGATCTGGACCTCCTCGGTGAAGTAGCTGACCACCTTGGAGGGCTTGTGCATCCACAAGCAGCGCGGCCTGGCGGAACTGGACGGCGCAAGGGAGAGGACCCGGGCGACCTTTCACAGGCCGCTGATCTCCGAGCCAGTTCGGAGGAACTGATCACGACGCTCGTCACCAACCCCGACCCGGAGTTTGTGAAACTGGTCGAGGACGGACTCCGTAATTTGTCGGATATTGTAACGCTCGGAGGATCGCCGCTGGCAAAAGTTCTGGAAATTCGAGATGAGACAGAAATCGAGCGCGGCAAGGTTCTGCAAAAGCGGCTTAAGCAGGCCATCGAAGTACTCAAGCCGGAAAAGCCGCGTCCGCCCGAACCATTGCCGAGAGAATGGTATAGCTACGCAGTTCTGCATGATGCCTACATCGAGGATGTACCCAACCGCGAGATCATGGCTCGCCTGTATATTTCCGAGGGGACATTCAACCGCAGCCGCCGTCACGCCCTGAGGGGGGTAGCCCGCTATTTGCTGGAAGAGAACCGAAAAACCTGATTTCCGCACAACACAAGGATTGAAAGAATACCCGGTGCAGGCACTCGCCTGCACCCTTGTTTTCGGTTCCACCAAAAGTGGCGGATTCTGGCAGTTAATTCTCTATTTGTGGCAGTCCGAAAGTGGGAAATTGGAACTGAAGGAGATTCGCCATGAAAAACAAATCTTTCGCCCTGATCGGTCTCGTTGGAATGCTTCTCGCGGTGTGGGTCTTCCGCCAGCCAATTGGAACAGGTTTGGCATGGTTTAGCGATCGCGCGGCCGTGGCCGCCAGCGTACAACATCTTGGCTTCTGGGGACCGGGGATCATCTTCGTCCTGCTGGTTCTACAGGTCTTCCTGGCCTTTATTCCCGGACAGGCTTTGATGGTGACATGCGGCTTCCTGTACGGCTTCTGGGGTGGACTGCTCATCACATGGGTCAGCCTGGTTGCCGGTGGACACGTAGCCTTTCTGCTCGCCCGCCGCTGCGGACGCTCCTTTGCAGAACGGTGGATCTCTCCCAGCATCTTGGCTCGCTGGGATAAAGCCTCGGAAGGCCAGGGAGTTGGCTTCTTCGCCATGTCGCTGGTTCTACCAGTTTTCCCCAACGACGCGATGTGCTATGTAGCCGGACTGGGAAAGATCTCGCCCCGCCGTTTTTTGTATGCGAACATGCTCGGTCGCGGCACGGCATGTTTCCTGGCCAGCCTGGTGGGTGCCTACGGCTCACGAATTCCCCTGTGGGGCTGGGTGGTCGGAGTGGGCTTGATCCTTGCGGCATGTGCTGGCTAGTGGATGGTGAAACGGGCCAAAGCAAAAGCCAATCTCAAAGAAAGCGACCAGGCTGCACACGATAGCAAAGTCCGACGGATCCTAAAGTTCATCTCCTGGCTCTTTCACCGTACATATGTAGTCAGCGGGAACACGTCCCTCCCACGCGGCGCAAAGATCATCGCAATGAACCACACCGATGGCTGCGATCCGTTCTATCTGCCGCTCTTCCTCGATGAAAAACCTTACTTCCTTCTCCAGGATGGACTCTTTGAAATCCCCGTTTTTGGCCGAATGTTGAGAGAGGCCGGGCAGATCCCTGTCTACCGCGAAAGCGAGAAGGCGCGGGAAGCACTTGCCCATGCCTGTGAATTGCTCCGCCAGGGCAAGACCATCGTGATCTTTCCAGAAGGGAAACAGGTGCCCGAGGGTCAGAGAATCCCGGCCAAGACCGGAGCCATCCGCATGGCACTGGAGACGGGCGCACCGATCATCCCACTTGGATTGTTTACGCCGCCCGAGAATCTGGTCAATTTGCACTTTCACTGGAAGAGGAGTGGGCGTTCCGGACTCTGGCAGTTCTCCGGCAAAAGTTACATGCGCTTTGGACCGCCCTGGAGGCCTGATCCCGGTATCCAGAAAACGGATCAACCTGATGTCCACGCCCTGACCGACGAATTGATGAGCCGAATCTATCGACTGGTCGATGATATTCAATATGACGTCGCTGAAACGCGGGCTGAAAAAACTCCTCGGGCCATATTGGGGCTGACTCATTCATTCAAGCGATTCTTCATTGGATGAATATGAAGGCCTGTTCGTGCAATATTACATACTGGTAGAAAGGCCGGGAAAGCTGTTCCTCCGCAGGAGATAGATTAGAATAACCATGTGAATCCAACCTACCTCGATCACGACATCCTCGTCATCAACAAACCCGCTGGGCTTCCCGTCCTTCCCGAAGGCTGGGAGAAGGATGCGCCCTATCTTGTCAAAATGCTGGAGGCAGAGCATGGAAAGATCTGGGTCATTCATCGCCTCGACAAGTTCACCAGCGGCGTGATGGTCTTTGCTCTCACCGCCGAAGCTCACCGCGACTTGAACATCCAGTTCGAGAAACACGATATCGAAAAGATCTATCATGCCCTTACGGTGGGAGTCCCTCAATGGAATGACAAAACGACCAAGCGCCCGCTACGTGTTAACGTGGGTCATAAGCATCGCACGATGGTGGATGATAAAAATGGGAAACACTCCGAGACGAGGTTCAAAGTCCTGAAACGGTATCCGGCCAACGCCCTGCTCGAAGCGAGGCCGATGACCGGCAGAACGCATCAGATCAGAGTCCATGCTTATGCGTTGGGAATTCCGATGCTGGGAGATGTCCTCTACAGCGCACCTGAAACGGACATCATCGCGCGTCCCGCGCTGCATGCATATTCATTATCATTCAATCATCCTGAAACCAAAAAGCGGATGACATTTACGGCTGGATATCCAGAGGATTTCAAACAGGCCCTCGAAAAAATAAGAGCCAGCGAATAGCTGGCTCCTTTTTTGGACTCTGCTTACGCAATCTTACGCGCTTCCATGTAGAAGCGTTTTTCACGTGCCTCCCCCATCGAAAACGTTTTTCGCGGCAATGCGCCATCGAGAATGACCGTCTTGAACAGGTCAGACTTGTGCATGCCTGCCAGATAAAATCCTGCGTTGCCCGGCTGGCTTCCGAGTTTCACTGTAACATCTTCACCGTGGACGTAATCGACCTTTTCAGCGCCGCCGTTCTTGAGGAATGCATCGATGAAGGATTGGATCGTCCCGACCGCCAGATTGGAGGACGTGTGCGCGATCTCGATCACGCCAAAATCCTTCCCGCCTCCGACCAGACCAATGGCCTGCTTCTCACCCGAAGCATTGTCCACCGCCTTGACCATTTCCTTCGCGCTCGCCACAGGCTTGTAGGAAAAGTTCGCGCCGAAGGTCTTTTCTAGCTCGGCAAAGAGATCCTTCTTCAAGTTGAACAGCACACGATGGATCGGTTCGAACTCCAATCCCTCATCGTGGACATTCTCGATCTCCACCAGCGCGTAGCGTGAGGGATGGTCCATGCCGACCTGTCCCTTGTTCTTTTCCCAAATCGCTTTCGCAGTAGCGAGAGAATGATTGCCGTCGCCCATCGCAAACAGAAGGACGGGTTGATCCTTGCTAATGCCATATTTTGCCGCGAAGGTTTCAGGGTTGGCGAGTCCGCGTAAGGCTTCGATCACCTGCTTCTCGTGTTCGTCATTAACCGCATATCCCACAAGGTGACCGCTATCCAGCATGAGATCGAAGTCATACAATTTTTCGAGTCTGGATTTATCGGCGGCCAGCGGCTCAATGACTGTGCGGTTCGGGTCATCGATCAATACGAGGATGTGAGGCAGTTCCAGCGCCGCGCCTTCGCGGATCTTGATGCGAGGAGGCAGACGGTCAACAATCGTCCCTTCGGTTGCACGGATGAGACTTGCCGACCCCTTGTTGTAATCATAGCACTCGAGGTCAAGGCACAGGACAATGCCTTTGCGCGTCCTGCCGGAGATTGTCCGTTCCACGTAGACAATTCCGTCGCGCGGCTGGAGGATGCCCTCATCCAGGTATTTCTTCATCGTTGTCTGGATGTTCCTGATGCGTTCCTCGCCACCCGGCTTTTCGAGATGCACCTCAGGGAATACAAGGTTCAACGTGGATGGTGCATCGCCGACGATTTTTTCCACTTCATGCCAATATTCAGGCTCGGACGTGAACTGGTCGCAGGCAATGACTGCCCATTTCTTCAAGTCCGTGCTGGACCCGGGCAAATACACCTGGGGGATTTGGATGCCAATATCGCTAATGATTTTCATAAGTCCTCTGGCCCGTCATTGCGAGGGCGTGCCGTTTCGCCCGAAGCAATCCCCAAGTGATGAGGAGATTCTCCCCGAAACTCGGGGATTGCTTTGTCGCTCCGCTCCTCGCAATGACGTCTAGTTCTTGGCAAACGCGATGAGCTTCTCTGCCACTTCCGCGCCGACGCGGGCCTGGGCCTCCTTCGTGGCCGCGCCGATGTGCGGGGAAGCGATCACGTTGTCAAGCTTGACCAGTCTCCAATCTGTGGGCGGTTCTTCGATGAAGACATCGATCGCGGCGCCGGCAACCTTGCCATTGGTCAATGCTTCGTAGAATGCATCCTCATTGATGATCCCGCCGCGGGCGCAGTTGATGATGCGGACACCATCCTTCATCTTCGCGAACTGCTCCGTGCCGATCATGTTGGCGGTCTCTTTGGTCTTAGGCGTGTGCAGGCTGATGTAATCGGACTGAGCCAGTAATTCGTCCAGTGTAACGAGCTTGACGCCGCTCGCGGATGTCACGTAGGGATCATATGCCAGCACTTTCATTCCGAGCGCAAGGGCGAGAGTGGCTGTGATCTGTCCGATCTTGCCATAGCCAATCAAGCCGAGGGTCTTGCCGCCCAGTTCCACGCCTTCAAATGCCTTCTTCTCCCATTTCTCAGCCTTCATAGTCGCGGAGGCTTTGTAGAGAGAGCGTGCCAGCATGAACATGTATCCAATGGCAAGTTCCGCCACGGAAGCGGAATTGGCGTGCGGTGTGTTCATCACAGTGATGCCCTTGGATCTGGCATATTCGGCGTCAATGGTATCGAGGCCCGCGCCGCCGCGCACGATCACTTTCAGATTGGGACAAACATCGATCAACGGCTGCCTGACCTTGGTCCGCGAGCGAACGATCATTCCATCATAGGCGGGAAGCACATTAGGCAGTTCCTCCGCGGTGATGTCATCGCGCACATCCACAGTCAGGCCCGCCGCGCGCATCTGCTCAATGTATTCCTTTTCGGTCTTGTCACACACCAAAACTTTCATTTGATTTCTCCTGCTATTGGGATTAAATTAATAACAGGAACCCGTCCGGCGAACCGGCTGGTTCCTGTAAATGAAGGTACTCAACCACAGATGGCATTCTAACCACCGCAGATTCCTTTGTCAACAACATAAATCAGGCAATAAAAGTGCCTTTTGTTCTTGGCAATTTGTCAGACAATTAATTATAATCACCTGCAAGTGGATTTTCTGGCAATACTGGCATTTTCAAAAATAGAATTTGTCTAACTAATTAGATCAGGAGTTCAGTCAATGTCCAACCCCAAGCGCGTCTACAATTTCAACCCCGGCCCGGCTGTTCTGCCGTTGGAAGTCCTGCAGCAGGCACAGTCCGAACTGCTCGATTTCAAAGGCACCGGTATGTCCGTGATGGAGATCAGCCATCGTTCAAAGGAATTCGAAGCCGTGATCCAAACCGCCGAAGCGGACCTGCGCGAACTGCTCGGCATCCCGGCCAATTACAAGATCATGTTCCTGCAGGGCGGCGCATCCCTGCAATTTGCCATGCTGCCAATGAACCTGCGCGCGGCTGGCGCTTCTGCCGATTACATCGTGACCGGCACCTGGTCGAAGACGGCTATCAAGGAAGCGCAGAAACTCGGCGCCGCCCGTGCTGCGGCTAACACTGAGAAAGACGGTTTCAACTGCATCCCGTCCTCGCTCGACCTTGATCCGAAAGCTGCCTACCTGCACTTCACCTCCAACGAGACCATCCACGGGGTGGAGTATTTCGCTGAGCCGACCCCGCCTGCGGGCGTCCCGCTGGTTTGCGATACATCATCCGATTTCATCAGCCGCCCGCTCGATGTCTCCAAGTATGCCCTTCTTTACGCCGGTGCCCAAAAGAACGCCGGCCCCGCAGGCGTGACCGTGGTCATTGCCCGCGACGATATGCTCGAGCGCACACCCGCCAACCTGCCGGTGATGCTGGACTACAAAGCCCTCGCGGCCAGCGGCTCACTGCACAACACACCGCCCGCGTTCGCTATTTACATGGTCGGACTCGTTTTCCAATGGGCCAAGAAGATGGGTGGCCTCTCCGGGATCGAAAAGACCAATCGCACCAAGGCCGGTCTCATCTACCAGGCGATTGACGAAAGCGGCGGCTTCTACCGCGGCCACGCCAAAGCGGATGCACGCTCCCTCATGAACATCCCCTTCCGCCTCCCCTCCGAGGAACTCGAAGATACCTTTGCGAAGGAAGCCAAGAAGAACGACCTGATCGGTCTCAAGGGACATCGCTCGGTCGGCGGAATGCGCGCATCCATTTACAATGCAATGACGGTTGAAGGCGCGCAGGAACTTGTCAAGTTCATGAAAGAGTTCCAGAAGAAGAACGGGTAAGCTTTCCCGTCATTGCCCTGCCTGCTTTCTGCAGAGTTGCGGGCCGCAGGCGAAGTAATCTCCAGGTTGAATATGAGATTGCTTCGAGCTATCGCCCTCGCAATGACAGATAGCGACCAATAAAACTGTAATCCAACTGCCCGGTTTCAAAAGAAGCCGGGCTTTTGTTTTGGTTATAATTACCAGATGGATTTCTTCCTCCCCGAAGATCATCTCACCCGTGCAACCCCTGAAGAAACAAAAATAACCGAACTCAGCGCACAGGTCTACCCCGATGGCTATCGCCTGCGCGTGAACATCGAGATCACGCCATTCCAGAAGCGTCCTCACATTGAAGTCATCGTGACGGATGCGGGTGGCGAGGAGGTCGCGTCAACGAACATCGTCGAACCGATGACCTGGAAACTTGAGTTCACGATGCATGTGCGCGGCGAGTTGAATAATCCGTATTTGCTTGAAGCGAGACTATTCTATCCAGACGGCCCGACTGCTGAACCGCGTCGATTCTCTTTTGATATCACCCCGCCTCCGGATGACCCGGCAGCTGGCACCGCTGAATAAATTGACCCATGCCCCCCCGTCTTCCCGTTAAATTCCTGCTGATTGTTCTGATTTCATGTCTGCTCTTTGCCTGCGCGCCGACGATTGAGATAACCAGCGCGCCAGTCCCAACAGACGATGCAACTTTTACGCCCGCGCCATCCCCCGTCAAATTCAACAGCAATTCAGACCTGCTCTTCCTCTCACTCGAAGAGAATGGATATGCTCATCTCTTCGCTTATGATCCTCAAGATCTGCCCTTCACACGTTTGACAAGCGGCGACTGGAATGACGTTGAACCCGCGCTCAGCCCAGACCGCACCCACATCGCCTTTGCATCCAACCGCGATGGCTTCTGGGATCTTTATGTGCTCGATCTCCAGAGCGGTGAGACGACGCGCATCACTAACACGCCCGAATATGACTCGTCTCCATCCTGGTCACCCGATGGACAGTGGCTGGTTTTCGAAACCTATATTGATGACAATCTTGAGATCGCGGTCACGTCTGTCAATGATCGAAGTCAACCAGTACTTCGGCTCACAAATAATCCGGCAGCCGATCACTCCCCGGTGTGGGCCCCAGATGGACGCCACGTGGCTTTTGTCTCTTCCCGCGGGGGCGACAGCGATATCTGGCTGGCAAACCTTGACCTGGCCGGAGACGACCGTTATCAAGACCTGAGCAACACGCCGGACGCAGCTGAATACCACCCTGCCTGGAACTCCGATGGATCGCAATTGATCTGGTCCTCCATTTCACAGACCCGCGGCTTCAGCGGGATCTACGTGTGGCAACTGAATAATCCAGACCGCGCCGCGCGCTGGGTTGGCGATGGAAACTGGGGCGCGTGGAACGAGGCCGGTGACCAGATCATCACCGTCACCGATGGACCGAATCAGCAATTCTTGGCTTCGTATGATCTGAAAGGAAACCTGCTGCTCCCGTCGCGTCCACTGCCCTCGCATGTGCGCGGACTGGTCTGGGGACATGCGAATCTACCGAATCCCATCCCGGCTTCTTTTGCACAAGCCGCGGCGATCACACCCACGGCTGAGTGGTCCCCTGCAATTACGCCGGCAGCAGGCGTGCCGAACCAGCGTTGGTATCTGGTCGATCTGGAAGATGTACAGGCCCCCTATCCTCAATTGCACGACCTCGTGGATGAAGCCTTTGTCGCGCTCCGCGAGAGGCTGCAAAAAGAAGCCGGCTGGGATGTGCTCGCCAGCCTGGAGAATGCCTTCGTACCGCTCACTTCTGCGCTGGAACCCGGTTTCGAACAGGATTGGCTATTGACCGGCCGCGCGTTCGCGATCAACTCACTGATGGCGAATGCCGGCTGGATGGTAGCCGTGCGCGAAGACGTGGGCGCGCAGACCTACTGGCGGCTCTATATCCGCGCGGCGATGCAGGATGGTTCACTGGGAGAACCCATCCCTACAGCGCCCTGGGACTTAAGCGCGCGCTATGATCTTGAACCGAAAACCTATGAAGAAGGCGGAAAGTATGCAGCCGTGCCGCCGGGATACTGGGTTGATGTCACTGCGTTAGCGCAGGCTTATGGCTGGGAACGTTTGCCAGCGCTTCCCGATTGGCGCAATTTCTACGCTGGCGCGCGTTTCACCGAATTTGCAATGACTGGCGGCCTGGACTGGTACTCGGCCATGCTCGAGCTTTATCCTGCACAGGCACTGGTCACGCCAACGCGGGTCCTTGCGCCCACACTGACTCCCACGAAGACATATACGCCAACCAGCACACCCCTTCCCACTCGCACGCCGCGTAACACATTGACGCCAAGCAACACTCCAACGCAGACTGGCACACCAACGGGTACCCCCACCCCGCCAACGGTGATTCCATGACTGGATTTAATAAGGTGACAGTCACTTTGAAAGTGACTGTCACCTTGATTGTCCTCACCTCCTGCGCTCCCGCAGTGTACGGAGTCTCTCCAACGGCGGTGTTTGCCGGTGAAACGGCGGCCCCACAGGAGGTCCAGCTTGATGCGCCGCCAACGCCGGAGCCTTTTCGTTTAACACTTCCCACGCCGGGCGCGGAACCGGTCTCCGGCTGGCGTCCTCCGCTGTATCCTGTCCCCTGGGCACTTTCGCCATACGACCATTTTTATTTCGTGCGCCCCATCGCGGCAGATGAAGTCAACTGGCCATTGCCGGACTATCGTTATGGCGGCATCTTCTTCGCGGGCAACATCGTCCACACCGGCGTGGACATCGACGCGCCGCAGGGCACACCTGTTTATGCGGCCGGGCCAGGGACGGTCGTCTGGGCAGACTGGGGACTCTTCAGTGAAACACCCGGCAATCAAAGCGACCCTTACGGTCTCGCGGTTGCCATTCGCCATGACTTTGGATACCAGGGCCAGCAGCTTTATACGGTCTATGCTCATATGAGCAAGATCACCACGGTTGTGGGCCAGCATTTGAACACCGGCGATCAACTCGGCCTGGTGGGTTCCACGGGCGCAACCACCGGTCCACATCTGCATTTTGAAGTTCGCTACCCAAATAACTCCTTTCACGATACATATAATCCCGAGCTTTGGATCGCGCCGCCGGAAGGCTGGGGCGTTCTGGTGGGCCGCCTGACGGATAACAAGAACAAGACTTTGCAGCAGCTTGAGGTCTTCGTAAAGTCTGAGACCACGAACGAAATGCGCGTGATCAAAACGTACGGCGGTGGCGGCGCGATCAATCACGATCCATATTACGATGAGAACCTGGTCTTAGGCGACCTGCCCGCTGGCGTCTACAGATTGACCTTGCGCTTCGATGACAAGGACCAGCAGACATGGGTTGAGATTTTTCCCGGCCAGGTGACTTACTTTACCTTTAAAGGCACTGATGGTTTCGACACAACCCGTCCTCCCGCTCCAAAACTGGACTTTTTGCCGACCGCGATTCCGACGGATACTCCCGCACCGTAAACCTGTCCAAAATAATTGACGCGTTTTTGCCTTGACGCACTGAACATCTGTGCTATACTCACAAAACACGCACACAAAATTTGACACTTACACTTGTATTGGAGAACTAAACTATGGCTCGAAAATCCTCCCGCGCTTCTGCAGAACAACAGCAATTGGTCAGTGATACGAACGATCATAACGTGGATAGCGCCAAACGCGCTGTCCTCGACAAGGCCGTTGGCGATATCATCAAACGCTACGGTGACGGCTCGATCATGCGTCTCGGTGAAGCGCATGGGATGCAGACGGAAGTCTTCCCCACCGGTTCACTCTCGCTCGATATCGCGCTCGGCGTCGGCGGCATTCCCCGCGGACGCATCACCGAGATCTATGGACCAGAGTCTTCCGGTAAAACGACCGTCTGTCAGCATATTGTTGCTGAAGCGCAGAGGATGGGAGGCGTCGCGGCGTATATCGACATGGAGCACGCCCTTGACCCGGCTTACGCCGCGCGTTGCGGCGTGGACATCGATAACCTGCTGGTCTCGCAGCCCGATACAGGGGAACAGGCGCTCGAAATTGCAGAGACCCTCGTCCGCTCGGGCGGCGTGGATGTAGTCGTCGTGGACTCAGTCGCTGCACTCGTTCCTCGGTCTGAAATCGAAGGCGACATGGGCGACCCGACCATGGGCGTGCAGGCACGTCTCATGTCGCAGGCGCTGCGCAAGCTGAGCGGCGCGATCAACCAGACCAAGACTGCCGTTATTTTTACCAATCAACTGCGCCAGAAGATCGGTGTCATGTTCGGTAACCCCGAGACTACCACCGGTGGACAGGCGCTCAAATTCTATGCATCTGTTCGTCTCGATGTGCGCCGCATCCAGTCCATCAAAGTGGGCGAGGAAGTGATCGGCAATCGCACGCGCGTACGCGTGGTCAAGAACAAGGTCTCCCCTCCGTTCCGCACTGCCGAGTTTGACATCATGTTCAACGAAGGCATTTCAAAGGCCGGTGATTTGCTCGATCTGGCGACCAAGCTCGAGGTCATTACGAAGCGCGGCGCGTTCTTCTCCTACGGCGATATCCGCATCGGGCAGGGACGTGAAAATGCGAAGGAATATCTTCGCACCAATCCCGATCTGATGGCTGAGATTGAAGGTGTCGTGCGCCAGAAAGCGTTGAGCGGTGAGATCGTTATGCCGCTCGATATGGGCGATGGCAATGGCACAGGCGGCGCCGAAGACGCAGCTGTTGAAGAAGAGGTATAGAATGCAGGGGCGGCCTTAGGTCCCCGTTCGTTATGGGGATACGGTCGCCCTCTAACGGGTAAAAGGACAGGGGCATACCCATTCGGGCACTTAGCCCCGTCCCTACAGGGAAACCATAGATGAACACGGATGGACACAGATTCTTTAATTGTGCTGCCGTGTTCATTTTTATTTGGCTATGCTCTGCCTGCACGCCGACCAGCACATCCACGCCGTTTCGTCCTCCGACACAGGCCCCGGCGACCGAAGAGATGCCCACCACAACCCCTCTGCCCCAGATATTTACCCTGATTCCTCCAACGGCAACGCCAACGCCGGTTGTTTCCGCCACACCTACAGAGACTCCTCCCTGCACAAACAACCTGACTTTTGTCAGTGATGTGACCGTTCCTGATGGAACCGTTGTGTCGCCCGGCGCCAGCGTGGACAAGCAATGGCTCGTGAGCAACAGCGGGACCTGCAACTGGGATTCGTATTATCGCCTGAAATGGCTTGGCGGAGATCCGCTCGGTGCGGTGACGGAGCAGGCCCTCTATCCCGCGCGGGCAGGGACACAGGTCACGCTGCGAATCGTTTTCACCGCGCCCAATGAAGCGGGCACCTACGGATCCACGTGGCAGGCATTTGGCCCGGATGGAGTCGCTTTTGGGGACACCGTATACGTAGAAATCGTGGTGCAATGAAAAAGATACTATGAAAAACAGTCCAGATATTCCCTCCACTATTATTTCCATGGAATGCGCCGCGCTTGACCGTTGGATTAAGGGCGACCCCGGCGGCTTCCTTGAGATCTGCGCACCTGACGTTGTCTATTTCGATCCCTATCGAGAAAAACGAGTGGATGGTCTCGATGCGCTAACACAGCTTTATAAGAGTTTCTGGGGACAGATCCAGCTTGACCGATATGAACTGCTCAACCCCCTGGTTCAAGTCATCGGCGAGGCAGCCGTGCTGACGTTCAATTACGTTTCATACACTGGGGAGAAAGAGGATCGCTGGAATTGTACTGAAGTCTACCGGCGCAACGATGACCGCTGGCAGATCATTCAGACGCACTGGTCATACACTCAACGCGTTTAAGAACAGGTGACAGTCACTTTGGCCCCTCACTACGTTGGGGGGGCTTCGCAAAAGTGACTGTCACCTGTAACAAAGAGGAGAAAGAATGGACGCGACAACCGCAAGAAAAATCCTGACTCAAAAAGGGCCAGCCAATCTGTATGACGCCGTCCAACCTGCGCTTAAAGATGCGGAACTGCGCGGCGTGCTCGTGGAAGGAAGTTTCGCTAAAGACGAGACTTACCGCTACAACTGCGTCCGCGTGCTCCACCGGGCGCTGGCACAGCAACCCGGTCTGTTCTATTCATACTGGGACCAATTCGAGAAGATGATCGACAGCCCTAACAGTTTCCACCGCTCCAATGCTGCCCAGGCGATTGCCCACCTTTCAGCCGCGGATGTGGACTGCAGGCTCGACCGAATCCTCAATCATTACCTGAAATTGCTGGACGATGATAAGGTCATGGTCACTGATTATTTTCTGGAGACTATCTCGGTGATCTATCGCGCCCGGCCTGATTTCCAGAACAAGATTATTCACACCTTGCTAAATATTGACAAGACAAATCATACCCAGAGTCGAAAAGATATGCTTAAGGCAGATATCATTATCGTGCTCGACCAGCTCTTCGAAAGTCTATCGCCAAACGATCAAAAGAAGGTCTCTGCTTTTGTGGAGAAGCAAATCGAATGCAGCAGCCCCAAGGCGCGGAAGGCCGCCAAAGAGTTTGGAAAAAAACACGTGTAGGATAGGATGTCCAGGCTCAACGAATATCGCGAAAAGCTGAAAAGCCTGGATGATTGGATTCCTTACCTGAAGCAGATCTCCGGGCTGCCCGGTCCGCGCGGGAACCTGGAGTTGGCTCATGCTGTTGCGCAGGAGGGAAAGAAGAAGCAGTTCGAGCACCTGCTGTCTATTCAAGCTGAGGAAAACACGCCTGAAGTGTTTCTCGTCTTCTGCGGTGTGATGGGACTTGCCAAACTTGCCGGGCACGACCCAATGCTATTTGACAGATTACGCGGGTACGCATCTGACCCGCGTTGGCGCATCCGCGAGGCCCTGGCAACCGGTCTGCAACTGGTCGGTGATGAAGACATATCCTTGCTAATGAGAGAAATGCAGAAGTGGAGTAAGGGAAACTGGCTCGAAAAACGGGCGGCCGCGGCGGCGCTGGCAGAACCACGACTGTTGAAAGATCCCAAAGTTGTATCTCGTGTGCTCCTGCTGTTCGACACGATCACCTCCGAAATGGAAGCAGCGCCTAGTCCCGCGGAGGAAGCGTTCAAAGTCCTGCGCCAGGCGATGGGATATTGTTGGAGTGTGGCGGTCGCGGCCTATCCCGATGAAGGCCAACCGATGATGGAAAAGTGGATAACCAGTCAGAACAAGGATATCCAGTGGGTGATGAAAGAAAACCTGAAAAAGAATCGTCTGGTCAGAATGGACGCAAACTGGGTCAAGGATTGTTTGAAAAGGCTTTAGTAGAATTACCTTTGTATGTCATTCTCCCGATGGGACACCGCTTCGGGACGGTGTGAGCGAAGCGAAGAATCTCAGAATCTAGGAATTGCTCTGTAATATGAGATTCTTCGTCGGGCTGTCGCCCTCCTCAGAATGACACTTCTCTAATTGCATGCAAGCTTTAATGAGAAAGAATCCATGTCCACTCAATCCGAATTTCCTCTGGTCTTCGAACAATTAAAAGCGATCCTCAAACCATTCGCTTCACAGATGACGGTCAAGACCGATACGAACGATACATACTATCTCGATGGCCCTTACAGCCCGAAATGGAAAAAGGAAGTCTTCTTTGCGTCCGCGCAGATCAAGAAGAGTTACGTCTCGTTCTATCTGATGCCGGTTTACATGTATCCGAGATTGCTGAAAGAAATCTCGCCAGCCCTGAAAAAACGCATGCAGGGCAAATCATGCTTCAACTTCAAGAAAATGGAGCTTGACCTGTTCAAGGAATTATCTGACCTGACGCAGAAAAGTTATCAGTGCTTCATCGAGGAGAACGCGGCGAACGGCAACTAACATTAGCGCAGTACACAAGACTTCCATGAGCTGAGGCAGGGCTTTAGCCTGAAGAGTGGACTAATCTCTGGTTAAAGTTTGCTTCGGGATTCTCTGATACAATAAATTTGAAGAGGCCTGCGCGGCCTTTTTCAATGCAGCAACCCGCCCAACGAACCAGCGGGGCAAAAGGACTTCATCTCTACATGACCTATAACTTCTGGCTGTTCTGCCGCATGGCGTATCGCTCCTTCTTCAAATCAAAAAACACACCTGCAAGGCTCACCCGCAAACGCATCATCTTTATCATTCTTTTTTATTTGGTCTGGCCAATTGGCTCAGTCTTCATCTGGCTCGGATTTCTGCTCGATGATATTTTCTTCCCCGCTTACAAAAACCATCCGGTGGAAAAGCCGCTGTTCATCCTTGGCAACTTCCGCAGCGGATCAACCTTCCTCCACCGCCTGCTCTCGCGCGACAGTGAGAACTTTACGAGCCTGACCACCTGGGATATCTACCTCGCGCCCTCGGTTACCTCCAAGAAGATCATGCAGGCCATTCGCCGCGTGGACCGTGTCTTTGGCGGTCCCCTGCGGCGAGCGGCGCTCGCCTTCGACCGCCGCTCGCTCGGCCAGGTCCGCATCCATCGCATCTCATTTTTCCAGCCGGAAGAAGACGAAAACGTCCTGATGCATATCTGGTCCACGTATTTCGTCTCCTTCCTCTTCCCTTTCATGGATGAAATGCCGCCCTACCAATTCTTCGACGAAGCGCTCAAGCCGGAAGAGAAGCGCCGCATCATGGCATTCTATAAGTCCATGCTTCAGCGACATTTGTATGCCACCGGCAAAAAACATTTCGTTGCCAAGAATCCTGCGTTCTGCGCCAAGATCGAAACGCTGGAAGAGTTCTTCCCCGACGCGCGCATTCTCTATCTTGTCCGCAACCCGCTGGATATGCTTCCATCCACAGTCTCATGGATCAACTACGCCCGCCGCGTCTTTACCGAGCCAGAGGAAAAATACCTTTACCTTGATGAAATCGTCAAGATGACTCAATACTGGTACAGCCACCCGTTGGGTTACCTCGACTCGCATCCGTCGCCCCGACATTTGATCCATAAATATGATGACCTGATCCGCGACCCGGAGCGCGTGATCCGCAGCTTCTACCGTCAGTTTGGCTACGCCGAGCAGCCCTGGCTTGACCGCATCGTGGCTCAAAGTGTGGAGGAGACCCTCGCCTTCAACAGCGACCACATCTATTCCTTTGAAGAAATGGGCTTCACACGCGAGCAAATCCTTGGGCTCTATCCAGCTATCTTCGAGCGCTTCAATTTTGACAAGCGCGAATGGTCCGTTGCGAAGGTGGAAGAACCTGCCCGGATTCCGGCTACAGATTAGGACACTTTAAGACTTCTTCACAAACGGGGGTAAGAAACTTGACAGAGCACTCGACTGAGGGCTTATACTATTGCAAGAAGTTGCAATAAGGAACCAAATGTCTTGTGCTGAAATCTATACACCCGAACTGCGCGCCCGCGGCTACCGCATGACCCAACAACGGATGGCCATCCTTCATACCCTCCACCACTCAGGCACGCATCTGTCCCCAACCGAAATATTTGATACCGCGAAAAAGGATTTCCCCGGGCTGACGGAACCCACCGTCTACCGTACCCTGGAGTTTCTCGCCAAAAATGGACTTGTTCACGCCTCCCACAAACACAAGGGACACCTCGTCTATCAGATCGCACAGCGCGCCCATCACCACCTCGTCTGCCGCGAATGTGGACAGGAATTGGAACTAGAGCATAGTCTGCTCAAAGACCTCTACGAGAAACTCGAAGGGACCAGCGGCTACAAATTGACCGACAGTCACATCACATTCTTCGGCCTGTGCCCGGATTGCCAACAAAAAATCAGCATTCAAGAAGCCTGATCATACAGATTGATAAGTAGTTTGAAATAGACGGTACCCACCGTTTTGCCGGTTCGACTGACAAAGAGTAAAGGAGAGTCTCATGCTTTATGCCCCCACGCCTCTACACATCCCCGATGGATTTCTCAGCCTGATCGTGGCTATTATCTGCTGGTCCATTACCGCTGTCACACTCGCATTAGCCATCTCAAAAACCAATAAGTCACTGGGTGAAAAACAAGTACCCTTGATGGGCGTCATGGCCGCTTTCATCTTTGCCGCCCAGATGATCAACTTCCCTGTGGCGGGCGGCACATCGGGTCACCTGCTTGGCGGCGCGCTGGCCGCCATCGTGCTAGGTCCATGGCCTGCCATGCTTGTGATGACCGCTGTGGTCGCCGTGCAGGGATTGCTCTTCCAGGATGGCGGACTGCTTGCGATGGGTGCGAACATTCTCAACATGGGGCTTCTCACCGCGGCCATTGGATATGGTCTCTATCGTTCCACGCTTGGCCGTTCTAGAAACACGAAATTGACCGTGGCTGGCATCGCCGCGTGGCTTTCTGTGATGGCAGGCGCGTTGTCCACGTCGCTGCAGTTGTGGCTGAGCGGAACTGCACAGTTGCAGGTTGTGATCCCCGCCATGCTTGGCGTCCACACGCTGATCGGGCTGGGTGAAGCACTCGTCACGGTCGCGGCGCTGGGGTTCATCTTCCAGACCAGGCCAGACCTGCTTAACGAGAGTGCACAAGCCACAAAGGGCGGGCGCGGCTGGGTGGTGGCAGGCGCGTTGATCTCGCTGGCCGTCGTCCTGCTGGCACCGCTGGCTTCCACCAACCCGGACGGCCTGAACCGCGTCGCCATCAATCTTGGTTTTATGCAGAGTGCCCAGACCAGAGTTGGGCCGCTGGCTGGCTATGCCATCTCTTTCATTGATTCCACTGCCGTATCGAAGATTGTTGCCGGTGGATTGGGAGTGTTTGTCGTTGGTGCGATCATTGTGCTGATCGGCCGCTCGATGCAGGCGAGGAAGGCATAGCAGACCGTCATGCATGCCAATGCATTTGACCGCTATCACGATGTTCCAAGTCCTGTCCACAGGATCGATCCGCGCGTCAAGGTGGTACTGACAGTTCTCTTCATCATTTCCAATGCGCTGCTTCCCGACGGCGCGTGGCTGGCATTCGCGTTATCGTGGCTATTCCTATTGACGGCCAACGTGCTTTCAAAACTGGGAGTCGGTTACACCTTCAAGCGTTCTTTCGTCGCACTTCCTTTCGCGCTCGTGGCAGTTACAGTTTTGTTCTCCATTCCGGGCAGCCCCTTCTTCAAATTTCATGTTTGGATGTGGGACCTTACGATCACGGACGCGGGCTGGCTGCGCTTCATCAGCATCGTCATTCGCTCATGGTTGTCGGTTCAAATCGCGATCCTTCTTGTGGCTGTCACACGCTTTCCCGACCTCATCCACGCCCTGGAGCATTTGCGAGTCCCTGCCATTCTCACCACGATAATTGCCTTCCTTTATCGTTATCTGTTCGTGCTCACAGATGAGGTCTTTCGCCTGCTCAGGGCGAGAGAATCTCGTTCGGCGGCCTCAACAGGTCAAAGGTCAGGAGGAAGCGTCCTGTGGAGAGCGAGGATCGCCGGGAATATGGCCGGCCAGCTTTTTCTGCGCAGTTACGAACGCAGTGACCGCATCTACAATGCGATGGCTGCGCGCGGGTACGCAGGTCAGCTGCGTACATTGAATCCACATGAGATGAAATCGAGCGATTATCTTGTTTGTGCACTCGCGATTGCGATGATTTCCATCCTTCAAGTGCTCGGACGGTTGTAATGCCTATTACACATCCAACCCAAAAGCTCCAAATCCCTGAGTGTGACGGTGAAGTTTTGCAGGTCTGTGATCTTCAATTCTCCTATCCGGATGGCCACCTGGCTTTACGCGGCGTCTCACTCAACATGTGTAATGGCGAAAAGGCCGCGCTGGTCGGACCGAACGGCGCGGGTAAATCCACTTTGATGCTTCATTTGAACGGAATCCTGAGCGGGCACGGCGAAATCGAAATTGGGGGCCTGCGCCTCACGCGTGACAATTTGCCGGTCATCCGTTCGATGGTGGGACTTGTATTCCAGAATCCGGACGACCAGCTCTTCTCCCCCACGGTATTCGAGGATGTGGCCTTTGGTCCACTTCACATGGGACTCCCCGAGAACGATGTACGAGCCCGAGTGGATGCCGCGCTTGAAGCGGTGAGCATGTCCGCTTATCGCGACCGGCTTTCCCATCACCTGAGTGTTGGTGAAAAGAAACGTATCGCTATCGCGACTGTCCTTTCGATGAACCCGAGCATGTTGGTGTTGGATGAGCCATCTGCCGGCCTCGACCCGCGCGCAAGAAGGTCCTTAATCAATCTTTTGCGTGAACTTCCGATTACCATGCTTGTCTCCACGCATGACATGGCAATGGTGAAGGAATTGTTCCCACGCACCATTGTGATGGATGAAGGTCAGATCGTAGCAGATGGCCCAACGAAGAACATTCTGGATGATGAAGCGCTGCTGAACGCGCATGGGCTGGAGAAGCCTTAGCAACTAAAGGGCAGCGTCATCCACAGATCTTTCCAATGGCGCCTATACCTGGTGGATCCAGACCTGGAACCCCGCCGGGACCGGTCCCTGGAGCAGCCCCGGGACCTTCTCAAGATGATCAACCACAGAGTTATGTGACTGAAAGAGCCGCGGCATGCGCCTGCGGCTCTTTCAGTTTTCAGGATGTATTCGCACATCTTGTTGACAGGGCTACCGCTGTCTCCATTGATCCTCTCTTCGATTCGCGAATCCCGTTTCAAAGATTGTATTCTCATTGCAATCTCCGTATACTGATTGTAGAGAACTTCTTTGAAACAGGAGGCAAATATGCTAACGGGCCGGCTGGTTTTTCGTTCGCTCCTTGTTCTGATCCTTACCCTGTTCGTACTGACAGTGACGAATCCTGTTCTGGCTTCTCCTGCTCCGGCGACAGAGCCTCTGCACGGCGATCACGACGACGATGCCGACATCTATTACGTGAACGCCAGCGGAGGCAGTGACACCAACAACTGCCGGAGTGCGGAAGAGCCTTGTGCGACCATCAACGCCGCAATCGCCAGGGCAGATGATGGTGATATCGTGAGAGTCGCGGCCGGGACCTACAATGGCACCGGTGCAGAAGTCGTACTGATCAAGGAATGTATTACGCTGTCGGGGGGATGGGACTCCAGCTTTACCATGCAAAATGGCAGTTCTATCATTGATGGAGAGGGCGCGCGGCGCGGGATCACAGTGAGCTGCGCTACAGCCAAAATGGATCGTGTCGCGATCCAGAATGGCTTTGACGGTTCTCAGGGCGGCGGCATTTTCAATTCAGGGAACCTCACGCTGAACAACAGCACCGTCAGCGGCAATGCAAGCCCTTCGATGGGAAGTGGTATCTATAATCTGGGCAAGCTGACGATCAACAACAGCACGATCAGCGGGAACACCGGTTCTGAAGCAGTCTACAGCCAGGGAGAGACTCTCAGGCTTAACAACAGTACCGTCAGCGGCAACGCGGATGGAGGGATCTCGATGGCCGGCGGAAGCCTGAGGCTGAATAACAGCACGGTCAGCCAGAATCTGTTTGGCATTACGCGACAGGCCGGTAGTTCGGGGACCACCACGTTGATGAATAGCATCCTGGCCGGTAATACCGATGCGGACTGCAGTGGCAGTTTGATCAGTGCTGGTTATAACCTGATCGGGAACAACACGGGCTGCACTTTCACCCCTTCCACCGGTGACCTGGTCGGCACCAGCGCCTCTCCGATCGACCCCCTTCTGGGGCCTCTGCAAGACAACGGCGGACCGACCTTCACGCAGGCATTGCTCTCCGGCAGCCCGGCGATTGACGCTGGGAATCCTGCGGCACCGGGCAGCGCTGGTGCCTGCCTTGCAACAGACCAGCGCGGCACGCCAAGACCGGTTGGCACAGCTTGCGATATTGGAGCCTTCGAAGGCGAAGCAACTGTAACTTTCACCATCTCGGGTAACGCCGGGATCGCTGCGGCAGTCCTCAGTTACACGGACGGCACATCCAAAACGGTCACAGCGGATGCCAATGGCAACTACTCCATCACCGTCCCATCCGGCTGGTCTGGTACGGTCACGCCTTCCAAATCAGGCTATACGTTCGAGCCGATCAGCCGAACCTACAACAACGTGACTTCCGATCAGACGGGGCAGGACTACACCGCAACCGTGTCTCTCGCGTCCATCATCAAGGACCCCGGCTTTGAGGCCTACACGCCCAATCCGTACTGGACAGAGGCTTCCACCGTTCACGGAACTCCCCTGTGCACCATCGCTGCCTGTGGAAATGGCGGTGGGACTGCCGGACCGCGGACCGGTTCGGCCTGGGCCTGGTTCGGCGGCACAATACTGGATGAGACCGCCTCCCTGTCCCAAGTCATCACAATTCCCAGCGGCCAGGCTGACCTTAGCCTCCAGTTCTACCTCTGGATCGGCCAGGCGGCGTCAGGCAGCGATGCGTCGGATGTGTTCACCGTATCCATCGACGGTGTGACCATCTTCACTGCCAATGCAACACAGCAAGGCACGTACTCAACTTACACTCCTGTCCTTGTGGATGTGAGCAGCTTTGCCGATGGGGCGTCCCATACTCTGACATTTGCCGCCGTTACGACGGGCCAGGTCGTCAGCTTTAATGTGGACGATGTATCTCTGGTATTGGTCCCGACCCACACCCCGGGCATCGCCACCCTGATCTCGCCGAGTGGTGACATCGGCACGAACTACAACCCGACCTACATCTGGGATGAAGTCCCTGGTGCCACCATGTATTACCTGTGGGTCAACGGACCGGCGGCTCCAGTCATCAAACAGTGGTATACATCCGCACAGGCGAATTGCAACGGCACCACCTGCTCTGTCACGCCATCTACCACCCTCCAGGGTGGGAACCACCGATGGTGGATCCAGACCTGGAACAGCGTTGGCCTGGGCCCGTGGAGCGTGCACCTGGACTTCAGCACTGCCATCCCCACACTACCCGGGCAAGCCACCTTGATCTCGCCAAGCGGAGACATCGGGGCCAACTACAACCCAACCTATACCTGGAACGAAGTGGCCGGAGCGACTTATTATTACCTGTGGGTCAATAATGAGGCTGCTCCTGTGATTCGGCAGTGGTATACATCGGCTGAAGCCAACTGCAACGGCACCACTTGCTCCATCACGCCTGCAACAACCCTGGGCGGCGGGAATCACCGATGGTGGATACAGACCTGGAACAGCGTTGGCTATGGCCCGTGGAGCGTCAACCTGGACTTCAGCACGACCATCCTCACGGCCCCTGGGCCGGCCACCTTGATCTCGCCGAGTGGTGACATCGGGGCCAACTACAACCCAACCTATACCTGGAACGAAGTGGCCGGAGCGACTTATTATTACCTGTGGGTCAATGGACCGGCGGCTCCCGTGATCAAGCAGTGGTACACATCGGCCGAAGCCAACTGCAACGGCACCACCTGCTCTGTGACTCCAGCCACCGCCCTCCAGGGTGGGAACCACCGATGGTGGATCCAGACCTGGAACAGCGTTGGCCTCGGCCCGTGGAGCAACTACCTGGATTTCAGCACGACCATTCCAGCTCTGCCTGCGGCGGCCACCCTCATTTCACCGAAGGACAACATTGGCGCGGATTACAACCCCACCTATACCTGGAACCAGGTTTCAGGCGCTACCTGGTATTACCTGTGGGTCAATGGACCGAAGGGCATCACGATCCAGCAGTGGTACACCTCGGCCGAAGCTAACTGCAACGGCACGACTTGCTCCGTCACGCCTGCCACAACTCTGGCGGGTGGGACGTATACCTGGTGGATCCAGACGTGGAACCAGGCTGGCACCGGTCCCTGGAGCGCAAGCTTGAGCTTTACCACGATACCGCTCGCCGCTGCCACCCTGGT
>JAKOVF010000075.1 GCA_029782225.1 Chloroflexota bacterium
ATCCGCTGTGTACAATCAAAATTGAGGTGCAATATTGGATACTGCGAAATTTCAGGCTTTATTTTTGTTTAGGCAAGTTCCGTTCTTACCAGCCCGCGTTCTGGTTGGCAAAAGCAGCCCAACACGGCGTGCAGTGGACAACTGGGATTCGCCGCGTTTTTTGGCAGTTTTCAACACCTCAGCAGAATTCCGTTTTCGGGCAGTGCGCGCGTCCCGCCCAGTTGCCACTAACGCAAGCCGTTAGGCCACCTGTTGAAAACTGCGTTTGAACGCTATCTCCATTTTGGAGTTGGGCATCGAGTTCTGAAAAGCATTTCCATGTCTATTTTTCAATTGGGCTTGATTTCCAAAATACAAGGTTCCTTTTTTATCTCATCTTCGCACGTCGAGCATTCTGGCAGGTAACCCGCACACCCCGCAACGTACGCGGCGTGTGCTTTGTCCAAAAAACGAAATACTTTCCCGCTCGTCCGCACTTGCGGTGCAAACCCCGCACCGCAAATGCTTCGCTCTGAAAAGTCCAGGTGCTTGGTAAGCCATTTAGCTTCCCTGCTTTGCGGTATTTTTGGTTCGTCAGCTTTTTTCATAGTTCAAGTGGGTTTCGTAGGTGAGGTCGAATTTGGGTGAAATCAGGTTTTTCCTTTACGGCGTCTGGCCCGTCAAGCTCTTTTTTGGCCGTTGCCAAAGTCAAGAGTTCGTGCAATAATTTTTTCAAGGTAGCGGTGGTTCTGGTTTCAGGTGGTGAGTCTGGCGTTCATGGTCGGTGGCTTAACAAAGCGTGCACCAGACGGCGGGGAGTCTGCGGCATTTTCAAGCATTTTCCACACCTTAGCAGATTCCTGTCCTCAAGCATAGTCCACGCTCGCCCCGCCGCTGGTAACGCAAACCGTTGGGCCGCTAGTCAAGGAAATTAAATGTCACATGAATTAAACCTTGAAAGCGTTCTTGAAAAATTAGTTCTTATTCAACACTTTGCTCATGGCAGTAAAGAATATTGTCGTGAAAGGTTGATTGGCTCAGAAAAAGACCAGGGCAATGCTGAATTTGATGAATATTGGACTTGGGCGAAAGGTCTTATCAGTTCATATATTTTGGAGTGTAGCGTCAGAGTTAGAGTTTTGCTCGATACTGTTTCAGATAAGCCCGAAGCAAAGGAAATAGCCCAAATAGATAAAGAGTCAATTTCAGGGTTAGTTATTGGCAATATAACAAAGGGAAGATTTGATCTATCAATTCGAGAATCGTGTAACAAAATCATTCACGCGAAAAAAGTCTCTCCTGTTTGGGTAACGGCAGTTGATAATGATGTAGAATTTCAGTATTGGAGCGGCGATTTCAATTTAGTGGGCACAAAAGGTAGTGACGAATGGGAGTTAACATTACACGTTGCGTCTTGGGCTAAAGCAGTTGAAAAGTTTCTGACAAAGATTGACTCAAAAGATTTGATTTTTTATGTTGGACAAGATTGGTATTAATCCACCAAACGCAGCCCAACACAGCGTGCGCTGGACGCTGGGGATTCTGCGGCATTTTTCTGGCTTCAAGTTTTTCCTGCTCCCAAGCAGAGTCCACGCCCGCCCACTTGCGTCTACCCCCCAGAGAGCATGCGGGGCAGACGCAAGTGGGCGGCTGGAGGTTACAATTAGTGATGCTAATTTTATACATAAATAAGCGTAAAGCATCATCTTTTATGTTCAGGAGCACCAGGAATGAACACTGCTGCAAAGCAACGATGGACTTTTATCAGTTATTCACGCAAAGATAAGGAATTCGCCCTAAAGTTCGCGAGAGAATTGAAATCAGCTGGTTATCTCGTTTGGCTGGATCAGTTAGATATTCCTACTGGTGCGCGATGGGACGACGCGGTCGAGCGGGCTTTGCGCGAGTGCGAAATTTTCTTAATTATCTTGACCACCGCCTCTATCTCCTCTGAAAATGTCAAAGATGAAATTGGATATGCCATTGATCATGGTAAACGTATAGTGCCAGTGTTGTTGGAAGAATGTGAAATTCCGCTACGGCTAAGACGATTCCAATACGTTGATTTCAGCGAAATGAAGTTCGGTGAGGGTATAAAGAGAGCCGAGCAATTGCTGGAAAATTTTCTCAGTGACCAGCCGATTCCTGTTCCGACAAAGACGTTGCCTGAAGCACAAGAAACTTTGAAAACAAGAGTAGCAACTATCCAGTCTTTGCCTACTCAAAAAAATTCTTTGCTACGTAGATGGATACTTCGTAGAGCAGGAATACTCGCATTCACTGTTCTGCTCGGAGCGTTAAGTGTAATGCTGATATTCAGAAGTTCGATTTTTCCACCAACGCCAACCTCCCAGCCACTGCCTGCCGATCAGACAAGGGCAGTGGCGTCCCCTGAAGCAACGAGCGGTAACTCGTTGTTGCCCATCGTCACGTTGCCCGCATCCGACGCGATAACGAGTGCCGCATTTTCACCAGACGGTCAGACATTGGCGATGGGGTCGTATTCCGGCGCGAAGCTATGGCGCGTGAGCGACGGCAGCCTCTTGCATAGTATCACTACTGAAGCAGGGAAGGCTGTGGCTTTTTCGCCGGATAACCAGATACTAGCGACAGGGTTGGGCAGCACAGTAAAGCTCTGGCGCGTCAGCGATGGATCACGCCTGCGCACACTGGAAGGACTTACGTCTGACGTGTTGAGCGTGGCGTTTTCGCCAGACGGTCAGATCGTGGCGGCAGGGGGTTACAATGAAGGGGTAAAGCTCTGGCAGGCGAATGACGGTACACTTTTACATGATCTGCCAGGACATACGTTCCATGTGTTAAGCGTGGCGTTTTCGCCAGACGGTCAAATGTTGGCATCGGCATCCGACGACTACACGGTGAAACTATGGCGCGTGAGCGATGGCATGCTGCTACATGAACTACAGGGATCTAATCCCGTGGCTTTCTCGCCAGACGGTCAGACATTGGTGACGGGGTCGTATTCCGGCGTGAAGCTATTCCGGGTGCGTGACGGCGCACTTCTGTATCAACTCACAGGTCATTCTTCAAGTGTGGAAAGCGTGGCATTTTCGCCAGATGGACAAACGCTTGTGACAGGGTCGGGAGGCATCGAAGTAAGACGATGGCATGTGAGCGATGGCGTGCGCTTGTATACCTTGGAAGAAAATGGGGAGGGTGTGTCTTTCGTCACGTTCTCAACGGACGGGAGGACCATGGCAGCAGTATATAAGGATGGTACAGTGAAGCTGTGGCAGGTGCCATGAACAGTGAAGCCGCAATCGCTGCCCTACTTTTGCCGCTTTGGCAGCCCAACACAGCGTGCAGTGGACAGCAGGGAGTCGCCGCGTTTTTCAGGCAGTTTTCTGGCCTCGGCAGGATCCCATTAGCGGAGCCTTGTCCACGCCCGCCCTGCTGCCACTACCCCGCAGAGAGCATGCGGGGCTAACGCAAGCCGTTGGGCGGCTTCTTAAAAAAGGTATCCCAATTGCTGATGTTCCCACCGGAATATACGCCACTCAACGAAGACCAGGGTCTCCCCAGCTTCTAATCTTCATGGCTTACAGGTTCAAAAACCTGAGCTGTGAGAATACAACTTTGTCACAGTCAAAAACACCGTATTCTCTTATAATAGGAAAGTAACAAATTCAATTTCAAAGAGGAGAATACAATGAACCAAACCTTCAAATTCTTGGCTTCCAGCACTGGCCGAATAGTCCGGATTGTGGTTGGAGCCGCCCTGTTTGCCTTGGGCTTTTTTGGCAACGTAAATTCAGTGGTCGGCATTATTTTGATGATTGTCGGCCTCGTACCTTTGCTGGCAGGGATATTTGACGTCTGCGTCCTTGCCCCGCTCTTTGGCAAACCATTCAACGGCAAAAAACTCCGTGCCAGCTTGTAGCGCCAGGACCAGTACAATCCATCAATAAGTGTTTCAATCTATCTAAAAACAGCGATTGCTTAAAAGAGCACCGCTGTTTTTAGATTCATGAACGGGAAGTACAATGGTGGCAAACAGGCAGTATTTTTTGAAAACCAAATTCTTTTTTTATCCTTGACAATAATTCAACAAATATTGTTTGCAAGGAATTATTCAACAGAAAGTTTTATATCGGGTAAGAGCCGCCCAACACGGCGTGCACTGGAAGCCGGGGATTCTGCGCACATCTCAAGCAGTTTTCTACGCCTGAGCATTTTTCTCGCTGGACAGCTTCGCCGTCCCCGCCCCAGCGCAGGTAACGCAGGCCGTCAGCCCGCAGAAACTATCTAACCGAAATCCCTTTAGGAAATCCGTATCGTTTTCACAGTTACTGAGTTTTACCTATAAATGTCCGACCTACGAGTGCCTTTTGTAGGCTAGCGAATCTTGCGGACATTATTTCATCAAACATCAGCAGTTACACCCTTTTTAAAAATTGTCAGTTATGTGGCAGGATAGCCGCAACGAAAGGAGCTGAAGATGAACCACCGGAAAGAGTTTCAAGCAGTGATTGCCGTAATATTAGCAATATTATTTCTAGTTGGGTGTGAAGGTACGACGACGCAGCTGCCCGGAACGCCGATGCCTGGTTTTGAAACAGACCTTAGCGCCGGTTCGTATCGAACGCCCGATAAGTTCGCCATTCCATTCACTTTCGAGATCGGCCAAGACTGGCGGGGGCTTGGGTATTCTTATGCCGTCGGCCTGTGGGGAGGCGAAAACAGCACTGGCCACGCCAACGTCTGGATCAGCTTCCTGCCCCTCTCAGATCGACTCCAACCCGATGAAGTCATCGCTGAACTTAGGGCAACAGAGAAACTGGAATCCGGAGAGATGGTTGAAGTCTCCTACCATGGCTTTGAAGCCCGTCAATTCGAGGCCCAAGCGCAGCCAAACCCGGAAAACAAAGGTGGCCCCAAAATCAAGCCAGGGACAATCTCACTGCCGGTCCTTGAAGCTATCGTTGGAGAAACGGTGTACTCGGAATCCCCTGAGGCCAAGTTTCGGTTCACCTTTGTCGAAGTGCGCGGCAAGACGCTGCTCATCGCTTTCGAAGCGCCACGGGAGAAGTACGAAGCACTGCTCCCAGAAATTGACCAGATCCTGAACAGCATCGAATTTGCGGGTCAGTAGTCACTCACTGAGGGGAGTTGGTCTCCAAAAGTGGGCTACCGATTAACAGCAGTGTCAAGGGGTAAGCCACAAGAAGATCCAAAAGAGCAGTAGAAATAAAAAGCGGTTCGGAGGCGGCAAGATCCGAGCCGTTTTTTGTTGGTTGTTTTGGAAGAGGGACAGCCTTCCAGACCCACGCCCGGGTGTGCCTTTGGGTGCAGTTGCATCCAGTCTGCGGAACAATCAGGTTTGTTACTCGCTGGGATCCAATTCCGGTCGCAGCGTCAGAAGCTCGGCTTCGCTGGAGATCTTGCGTGGATGTTTGGGATCGAGAGCAATGCGAGTGAGGTCATGGCCAATGCCTGCGCATCAGGTAGTAACGTGCGAATTGCGGGCGGGTCACCGCAGGTCCAGTATGATCTACACTAACAATTCTGTTGGGCGGATAAACCTTGTCAACACCGGGGAGTATTGTGATAATAAGCACGATGAAGGGGAGATCTGCAACCAGATATTCTCTCAAGTACTTCCAGCGCGAATCCACCCCAAAAAGCCCAGGTAGTACAGGATGAGTACAGGACCAGTACAGGAAGTAGGAACCGTGGGCAAGGATCGCTGAAGGAGAAGCGAAGGGTACGCAAAGATTAGGAGCATGCAGCATGGCAAAAGTGATACTCAACCCGTCCATACAGCGGATATGGGGCAGGATGGGAGGCCTGGTCTACCGACGCTCCCACACTGGGGAGGCTCAACTGGCAGTCGCTCCCGATATGTCCCATGTGAAATGGAGCAAGGCGCAGAAGGAACACCGCCAGCGCTTCAAGCAGGCAGTGGCCTATGCGCGTACCGCCATGGCCACGCCAGAGGTGCGTGTGATCTATGAACGGATGGCCACCGAAAACCATAAACGCCCGTTCGATATGGCCGTCTCGGATTACTTCAAAGGCAGGGACCTGCTCACCAGGAACTGAGATTGCCCGCTGCAGACCGCAGATGGAATTGTATCAGACTGGCTTCATGCCAGTCTTTTTGTTTCTCGCGGTAGAATTCTTTTCGATAAGGCTTTGAATGTGATGCATTTCCACCGAATATCCACGCCGCCCCTGGGCTTGCTCCACGTGTGGCTTCCACCACAGGGAGCTTCGGCTGGCGCTTGCTCATCCACCAAACAAGTTCTCTAATTCCCTTTTTGGTGTTGGCAAATTGCTCTGTGCGTTTCTGCCCTAAGACCGCCACATCGAACCAATCTTTGGCCATATCGATCCCCACATAGTGTTCTTTGTCATTTGGCATGCCAGCCTCCCGTCTGTATAATAGAAATGTGCCCGCGCGAGTAAACGGTCTCCAACGACCTCTCAGTGCGCTTTAGTCGGGTCCGCAGACCCAGGCACTCTCCCGCTCGGGGGGCAAAGATACAACGGGACCTTTGATATGGGCCTGATGCAACGCAAGCGACTGGGTATTTCTTCTCAAGGAGGTTACGCGATGTTAGCGACTGTTTCGTTTGTCTTTGGGATTTTGCTTGCTACAATCGTCTTGGTTGTCGTCCGCCGGGAACCGGAAGTGGTCGGGGCAGCACCGAAACCGACGACCCTCGGTTGGTGTACACTTGCATTCGGTCTGACCGCGATAACGGCGTTTGCCGTTGCTATGTGGCTGACGCCCCGTAGCAACAACTCGGGGTTGGGACTCAATTTAATCTCAATCACACTTGCGTTCGCAGCGGTGGTGATCGGAGTCGGGAATCTAATCAGGCGAGATCGTCACTGGCCGACGTGGGTCGGCCTCGTTGCAGGGCTGACACCTGCGGTCTTCTGGATCGCGTTCGCGGCAGGCAACATCCTCAGTTTCGGAGAGTAGTGCCGATCTCTGGGTATGCCTGCCCACAGTCGAAAGACCCGAACCACGCCACTTAATGAATCAGAAAGGATCTATTGTGAACAAAAACACTTTACGACAATACGTAAATCTACTCATCACTATCGCAACAATTATTTTTAACGGATTGGCGAATGCTCTACCCCTTAACGGGCAAAATACAGGACAGATTTCTGACCGTTTTCAAGTCTATTTTGTCCCTGCTGGCTATGTTTTCTCCATATGGGGTCTGATATACATCGGCTGGCTGGCGTTCGCGATATATCAATTGTTGCCAGCCCAACGTGACAACCGGCGCTTGGGGCGAATCGGTTACTTGTTTGCTTTAAGCGGAATAGCAAACATGGCTTGGCTATTTCTCTGGCACTACGAATATTTCGTTCTGACCGTTGTTGTCATGCTCGCCCTTTTGCTATTGTTAATTGCCATATATCTTCGTCTGCAAATCGGAAAAGTTCAAGTTGCATCCGTTGAACGATGGTGCGTGGATATTCCCTTTAGCGTCTATCTGGGTTGGATTACAGTGGCAACAATAGCCAATATCACAGCATTATTAAGTTATCTGCAGTGGAATGGATGGGGTATCAGTCCCGAAGTATGGATGCTCATCATGCTAACAGCAGGCGTTTTTATTGCGTCAGCCATTAGTCTGACACGCGGCGACATTGCATATATGCTCGTCATCATTTGGGCTTTTGTGGGCATTGCCGTCAAACACGCAGATGTTCCCATTGTAGCGACAGGCGCTTGGGTAACAACAGCGCTGACCGGGCTTATGCTAGTGGTTGGTAGTATCTTAGTGCGAAGGACTACTCGCTCGAACAGTTCTTAAAATCCGCCCAACACCGTGCACACCCCGTTTTCGCTTTGCTCAGCGGGGCAGGCCGTCAGGCAACCTGTCCTCCAAAAATAGGTACTTTACATCCAGATTGAAGACTATCTTTGCTAGCCCCTCCACGCCATCGTTGCCTGACTCAACGCATTCACTTCGTCCGCCGTCAGCGAGAACGTCAACGCCTGCGCGTTATCCCCTGCCTGTTTACCGTTCTTCGCCCCAGGGATGGGAAGCACAATGGGGTTTTCGATCAGCCACCTCAACGCCACCTGGCTCGGCATCTTTCCATATTTTTCACCAATGGATTTCAACAATCCAACAACAGGTTGGATTGCCTCCAACGCCTTGCGATTGTATTGAGGCAAAATGCGCCTAAAGAATCCACTCGGGCGGTTCTGTGCGGAATACTTGCCTGTTAACATACCACCCGCCAGCGGAGAATACGCAATCAGCGTAATGCCCAACTCGCGGCACGCGTCCATAATGCCGTTCACTTCGGGCTTGCGATTAAGAAGTGAATACTCTACCTGATTGGAAGCCAGCGGGAAGCCGCGTTTGGCAAGCGCGGCGTGCGCCTCACGCATCTGCTCGGCGGAATAATTGCTCACCCCCACCGCTTTGACCTTCCCCGCCTCGACTGCATCTGCAACAAAATCCATCAACCTTGAAATCGAAAGCCGCGCATTGGGGTAGTGATGTTGATACAGGTCGACCGAATCACGTCCCAATCGGGATAACGTCATATCCAGTTCCTTTGGAAAGTCCTCGGCGCGAAAGGAAAAACCAGATGGATACTTCGTGGCAATGATAACATCCCGTCCGCGCGTCAATTCCCCCAAACGCCTTTCCGCCGCGCCGTTGCTGTACATGGCGGCGGTGTCGAATAGATTCACACCCGCAGCAATGCTGACTTCCACCGCGCGCATTTCCTCCTCAATTCCATGCGACCCTCCATAAGCGGTTTGGGCAGGGTGCAGGCGCGCCAGTCCTTTCGGGTCACCCCAGACCATCGCGCCCACGCCCATGCGCGGCACACGTAGATTGCTCTTTCCTAACAACGTTTTGTGTTCCATCTTTGCCCTTCCTTCAGAATGGTCGTGCTCGGTTAACCGTGTTAAACGGGTCGACCGGTCCATGGGCCAACCCCTTCGATTCGCTTGACCCGAACTCGCGTAATGAACCCGGGTGGAGGATTATCCATGGGCGGGAACTTCACACCCGGTCCTATATATACCTCAGCCAGTTTCTGCAGCAGTTCGCGCCCTCCCCCTTCTTCGATATGAGCCTCGCCATATAGCACAGCATACTCGGTAAGCCCCATGGCGCTCTTCGTATTTGCTTGAAGGGAGATTGCCACGCGTCGATCGCGACGGATGTTCTTGACCTTGCGATTTTCTGGCAAATGCCCCGCAACGATATCATCCCCATCGAGACCAATCCAGACGAGAGTGAGTTGGGGACTGCCATCTGGATTAAGTGTGACCAGGTGCGCGGGTGTTCCTGATTCAATGAGTTTACGGATCTCTACTGGAATCTTCATACAAAGCGTCTCCTTGTGAAATATCATGAAATATGCTACGATACAAACCTGTATCGAACAGACACAGTATACGATACAGGTTTGTATCGTGTCAAGAGGAAATCCAAATGAAAAAAGATATCGCCCCAAAAGATAAAGTTTTCCAAACCGCCGCTCGGATGTTCTACCAGCACGGCTACCGCGCCATCGGAGTGGATACCCTCGCCGCCAAGTCGGGCATCGGCAAGATGACTCTTTATCGTCACTACCCGACAAAGGATGACTTGATCGTTGCGTATCTTAAAGACAGCAATGATTTGTTCTGGAGCAATTTTGAGCAAATTACAAAAGACGCCCCCACTGCACGTGAAAAAATACTGTCATTCTTCGAAAGTTTGCAGGATTACGTCCAATCCCCATCCTGTTACGGCTGTCCCTTCCTTAACGTGGCAACGGAATACCCTGAAACAGATTATCTCGGGCATCAGGTGGCAATTGAACACAAACAATCTGTCCGGGCACGCTTCCGTCAGCTGGCAAAAGAGGCAGGCGCAAAGAAACCGGATGTTCTTGCCGACCAGCTTTTCCTTCTCATGGATGGCGCATACATGGCGTCTCGCATGTTCGGTGCGAAGAATCCCGCCGCCCATCTCGCCGAAGCCGCACAGATTCTGGTTGACTCGTCTCTCAGATGATTTTCATACTGTGAGGAATTAAGTGGAGGTGTGAAATTCTGTCAAGATTGCTGTGGAATCTTTTTGTCCAATGTCCCAAAACCGTCTGGCATTCCAGGTCGGTGGCCTGACAAAGCGTACACACCTTCGCCACGCTTCGGCAGGCGGCATTCGTCGCCATTTTCGAGCATTTTTCCCTGGACGTCTGCCATGACAGGCTGGCTTTAGGTTTTTCCTGCCCTCAGACATTTTCCACCGGCCTTAAGGCTGGTGTTCAGGCCGTAAGTATTCCTTTTTCGGGGACAACGAGCCGCAGATATAGGCGTTGGGTCAAAACCAATTCCACGAAAAAGACTCACTGCCGAAAGGCTCGCGAATGCCCTTCAAGAAGTGGTTACCAATCAAGGCATGCGTCAGCGCGTTGCAAAACTAGGAAAACAAATTCAAACCAAAAACGGAATAGAATCTGCGCTAAATATTATCAATGATGTTGAGAAACAAAAGGCCGCCTAACGCAACGATCGACCGACGTCATTACGGTTTTGTTATTTACCGCCTAACTGCCGGCTGCATCGCAGCCAAAGTCTGAACAGACTCGTGCACGAAGCTGAGTGCGCCGTGAAGGCAGAGGACAATAAGCTTTGGATACAAGACATGGAGCAGACAAAATCCTATATAGCTCGACCCTTTGGAAATCACGTGCGACAGCAACCTGCACACTGCACGAAGCGTTCGGCATGAAAGAAAGGGTAAAGCATGGTTTAGGATGGATGAGAACAAAAAGGGGTGGAGAAACGTTAACATCCTGAAAGTGTTCACACGACTACAAACTCAATTTTATGAAACAGGTCTGAGAAGTTACCATGTCCCACAGTGAGAAACACACGCATCTAAACACCGTACAACTGATTATCAGTATCACGGTCGGTATCCTGGCCATTCTGGGCTTTTTTGGCATCAAGGGGATCAGTGACCTGCAAAAGCCACCGGAGACTCCCGGCCCTGTCCTCAATCCGCTCGAAAGATTGGGCAAATTGAAGGATACAAACGAAGATATAAAGCTGATTGACTTCACGCCAGCCTCAGAATGGGTCATTCTGTACGGCAAAAACCAGGCCTGGTGGAACGGAATTCCAGCGGAGGCCATCGCCAAGCTGAATGAGCTCTACAAGGCGCGTGCCGAGATCAAGCAGATCACATTTACGCCGAATTCTGGTTGGGTCATTTTGTATAACAAAAATGACGCCGCCTCGAATGAGATTCCGCAGGATGTAATTGATCAGCTCAATCAGTTGAAAAACGATGGGAGGGAGATCAAGCAGGTGGCTTTTACGCCCACCGGGGGATGGATCATTCTGTATGAGAAGAATCAGGCTGTCTGGAACGGGATTCCCCAGGAGGCGATCGATAAGCTGACCGAGTTACAGAAGGCGGGGAAGGAAATCAAAGAGATTGCATTCACACCTGAATCAGGCTGGGTCATCCTCTACGGCAGGAATCAGGCCTTCTGGAATGGTATCCCGGCCTCCGCCAGCAATGAGCTCAGTCAACTGTATAATGCGGGTGCAGAGATCAATCAGATCGTCTTCACACCAGCTTCAGGATGGGTCATCCTTTACGGCCGCAATGATTATGTCGCGGAAGGCATTTCATAGCGTCCGTGCAAGGCAGGCACAGACCTCGGGAACTCGAAGGCTTCCGAGGTCTTTTTATTAGCGATATACTCATGCCATCCAAGTCCACTTCGGAGGACCCTGCATGCAAATGACAGACATTCCATTTGGAATAACAGACTGGTCGTTCGTAGAAGTGACCGAACACAAAGGCGAATCGGGAATGGCGCTGTGGCGGACGCAGCAATTTGGGGAGATTCGAGTCCGGATGGTCGAGTACAGCGCTGGCTACCTTGCGAATCACTGGTGTAAAAAGGGTCATATTTTATTGTGTCTGGAAGGCGAACTACACACGGAACTTGCAGATGGCAGAGAGTTCGTTCTCACGCCCGGAATGAGTTATCAGGTAGCGGATGACGCAGAGCCGCATCGCTCCTACACATCCACCGGCGTCAAGCTTTTCATTGTTGATTGAAGCACGGACAAAGATAGGGCTGCCTCATGCTTCGCAAAGAATGGATGATTCTGTATCACACAATTCTGATCGGTGCATCTCCGCTGATCCCTATTCCATTCCTGGATGAATTGCTCGTGCTCTATCTTCGGCGACATCTGGTCGCCGACATTGCAAGGAGTCGCGGAAAAACGCTCACCCCCGCGCAAATCCGTCAATTCGCGGATGAACCGGCCGGCACCGGCTGTATCGGTATATCTCTCTCCATTGTTGCCTTCTTCATCATGGAGTTGGTCCGCGACTTCCTTTTCTGGCTGGAATGGAAACGGGGCGTAGACCTGGCAACCGAGACCTACCATTTCGGGTATCTCGCGGACGCAATATTTGCCCGGGAGGATTTCACTCCACAGAATGCACAAATCTACAGGCAGGCGATCAAGGAGTCACTGGCCGGATTCCAAACGGAACAGGTTCATGACGCCATACGAAGGGTCTTCTCATCAAGCCGCACAGTGATCCGCGACGTAAGGAACTGGTTATTTCAGTTTGGGAAGTATTATATGGGTCGGATGCTCAGGTCGCTGCGGGAGAGGAGCAGGCGGCTATTCTCCAGGTTTCGCAGACGGAAGGTCACCGAATCAGGGGACAAAAAGGATGATGCCCAGGATCTGGATGATTTCCTAAAAGAAGAGGACCCGCAAGGGCAATTGACCAACCTGATTGAAAACCTTTCCAGAAACCTGGAAGCTGAAACGGGGAACATGCAAGGGTATTTTGGACAGCTTTTCGGTCGGCTCGAAGCGCATCTGAAGTTTTATTCGGATCCGGAGAACGCAGCCCATTATCTAGCGCGACAGTCACAGCCCTCCAGCATTGGGATCGCCTCGTTTGTGACCGGCCTGCTGGCTTTGTCCACGGTGCCGCTCATCGTTGCCACCTTCTATGGTCAACGCTACTGGGATTCTCCGGTGCTCCGCGCCATCACTGCCTGGATGCCCTGCCTGACCGCGCTGATGATCCTGATGGGAGCAGGCACAGGTTTCATCAGCCTCTCCGAGAAGGCCAATAGGAATAGGCTCGGGGTTCTGGGTGTGCTTCTCAGCAGCGTGACGTTTCTATCCTGCTGTGTGATCTTTGGTCTCGTCTTTATGTACAGCAACAGCATTAACAAGTAAGTGACGAGTTGAATGCTTTCATCTCAAAGGAAACAGGTTATGAGTGAAATGAACAATCAGCAACTGATAGAAAAGGCCAAGACCGTCCTTCGCCCAAGAAGACTATCCTTTGAAAATGGAGCTGGAGACGTAGCCTGTGCGCTGCTCAGTTCTGGGGGCAACATCTATCTTGGCGTTTGCATTGACATTAGCAGTGGCATCGGGTTCTGCGCTGAGCACAGCGCCATCGCGGCCATGATCACTGCCGGAGAAAGCAAAATAGCAAAGATCGTAGCAGTCTGGGGCAATGGAACGGTCCTGCCTCCCTGCGGCCGGTGCAGGGAGTTTATGTACCAGATTGACAGGGAAAACCTTGCGCATACCGATGTCATCCTGGGCGCAGACAGGACTGTGAAATTACAGGAGCTTCTGCCACATCCCTATGACGAAGTTTGGACTCTAGGGTGACATATGAACACATGGTTTTCTTTATCCCTGGGTGACGGCATCACGGCTTCCACGCCATCTGACCAGATTGTCGACGAGTTTCAGCCCGCCTTTGAGGCCGCGGGAAAACCTCCAGAGATGGCTGTCTTTACCCGGCCTGAATCGGAAGGCCGTCTCTACTGCGAAATCATCGCCTATTTCTCGCCAGCGGCGTCAGATGTTGCCGAGGCCTTTGACGCCAAGCCGTGTGATCCACCGCAACGCGCCGGGCTGGGACTGCTGGCCGGTGAACCCAACTGTTGGTCCGTGCTGTTTCCAGAAAGTGAAATATAGCAATCGTGTTCGAGGAAGCTGATGTTAGTCTATAAGCAAGCTGATGCAAACCAATATGATGAACTCCTCCAACTCATGGCCGTCGACTCGGCCGATTATCTTCAACACAGCCTCGAGTTGATGAAAATGACCGGGGATGAGTTCGGTAAGCTTTTCAGGACGGTAGGGCAGTGTTACGTGATTTATCAGGATGATTGTCTCGCTGGTTTCTATTGGATCGAGGAAAGAGGGAAGACTCTGCATCTCCATGCATTGATCTTGAAGCGTGAGTTCCAGGGGGAAGGCATCGGAACGCAGGTTCTCCAAATGCTGGCCGAGCAGTTCCAGGTCAGAGCGGATGCGATTGAACTGGGAGTCCATCAGTCCAACGAATGCGCGAAGCGGCTCTATCACCGGCTCGGTTTTGAAGTCGTTAAATTCCGCGAGGATCTGGGCTATTACATCATGCAGAAGCATCTTACAGCTCAAAAATCCATTGATGTGCCCAAGATAAGGTAAAGTCTTCCCGGCAATTCCCCAAAATGAGATCTTTCATTAGCAGGAACATAAACTGACCGGCTTTCGTGAAAATTGCCAGCTTCTTGTGATTCTCACATCTCCTTAAGCCCTCCTCGTTTTAGATGCTGGAAGCATGTTCTTCCTGAAACAGCG
>JAKOVF010000076.1 GCA_029782225.1 Chloroflexota bacterium
ATTGCAAACGGGACGCGCGTCCCGCCCAGTCCATTGCCGATGAACAAACCGATCATGCTCAGGACTGCCGAGAATGTGACCAGCCCTCCCATCACGCGCGCAAGCGTCCCGTCAGTCTGACCGGTCAATTTATCCGAAATGACATGAGCAATGTCTGGGAATTCCCAGCCAACAGAGCTGGCCGGGTCCACACCCCAGGATTTGGCATCTTCGGGGGCAACGCCATAGTCGGCCAAAACAGGGCCAATACCTGCGCCGCTTTCATATTCTTCGATGCCCCAGACTTGATAGCGTCCGCCTTCGCCTGCGCCGCCATAAAGTCCCGCAAGAGTCGGCAAAGAGTAGGTGGCAATCGCCGCGAAAAGCACCAGCACCATCGCAATGGGATAGGTCTTCTTCGGGTTGACAATCTCGTCGCCTGCAGCGGTAGGCAGTTCCCAGCCCATAAAGTTCCACATGGCGACGAAAATGCCCGTGCTCAATGCACCCATCAGGTTGCTGAAATTGACCTCTGCCGCGCCGGGCAGAAACGGGACGTGGAAGGTAGTGCCGCTCTTGATCCACGCCGCAAAGCCGATGATCGTCATGGCGATCAAGGGAAGCAACATCACTGCGCCGAGCCAGTTGGTAGTGAGCCCTGAAAGCCGCGCTCCGCGTACACTCAACAGTGAGACCAGCCAGATCAGTAATGCTGCTACGCCGAACGACAGCCATGCACTATCCACAAAGACTCCGCCGATCGTTGCACCCTGACGTAAGGCTGGAATGAAGTAACCGAGATAATAGGCGGCGAGGACCGGATAGATCGAAACATCCACCCAGGAAACGACCCAGTTCATCCAGCCGCCCATGAAACCCACAAATGGTCCGAAGGCTTGCTTTAGCCAGTGATAGTATCCGCCCTCCACCGGCATCATGGATTGCATTTCACGCACCATCAGCATGTTCGGAATGCTGAAGAACAACGGTGTGAGGATGAAAAGCAAAAGTGCGAGCCCTGGCCCGGACCAGCCGACCATGGGTTCCGCACCGAATGCGCCTCCACATACGGTGAAGTAGATCAATCCAAATAACGGCAGGAGAGTCAGCTCACGCTTGAGTTTTTTGGTCTCTGCACTGATGGCAACCTGCTCGCCAATTCTCGTCCCAACTTGCACCTTCATTGTGCCCTCCGAAAGATTTTGGAGTGCGGGAGCAAGCTCCCGCCCATCAGCCTGCTGATGGACTCCACAGCGAAAAAATTAGCGGACATACGCTCTCACGTTTGTCCGCTTTTTTATTGCTAGGCGACCTCTTTGGTCATTTCCTTGATCCCATAGGGGAAGCCGTAATCGGCCATTTTCTCCATGAATGGGTCAGGCGGGAAGGCCTCAGGCCCGAGCACGCCTGTGCCTTTCCAGACCCCATGCTCGAGCAAATCCATCGCAATGACCGCGCTGAACGCGGTCTGCGCGACTACAGCCTGGCAGCCCCACATCTTCATGCACTCATCGTTATCCGCCACTTGATATAGATATACTTCGCGCTGCCTGCCATCCTTGGTGCCTTTTACCCATGTCCCCGCACAGGTCTTGCCGGACATCTGGTTGCCCAGGTGGGCGGGATCGGGCAGGCACGCGGCCACAACATCGCGCGGCGCGACCTGTACACCCTTGACATTGATCTTTTCCTTGTTGTCCAGTCCCAACATGTGCAAGGTCTTGAGCACGCCGATGAACTGGTCACCGAGGCCATATTTGAACGTGGCACGTTTGGTCTTGACCCAGCGCGGCATGAGCAGGACTTCCTCGTGCTCCACATTGACCACTTCAATTTTGCCAATGCCTGCCGGAAATTCAAAAGTCTCAGGTTCAGAGAATGGAGCAGTGGTGAACCAGCCCCTGTCCTTTTCCCAGATCACAGGTGGGTTGAGACATTCTTCGATAGTGGTCCAGATGGAAAAATTGGGTGCAAATTCATACCCCTTGATCTCAAGATTTGCACCATCCCGGATTCCCAGTTCCTCGATCTCATCGAAGAGGTGATCCTGTGCATAGCGAGCGAACACATCGGCCATGCCAGGTTCCACGCCAATGCCTACAATCGCAAGCAGACCTTTCCTTTCCCAGTCCGCAGCTTTTTCGAATTGATAGTCGCCAAGCTTCACGCCGCACTGATTGAACGGATCTGTGGCGTGCGGCGTGGACAGCGTCATCGCCATGTCCACGTATGTTGCGCCGACGTTGTACGCCGCGTCGAATATCTGCTGGTTGAAGACTGGATCTACCGCGTTCATGATCAGGTTGACCTTGTATTTCTCTGCCAGTTCCTCGATCATGCCCTGGTTGCTGGCATCGATGAATTCGACGGGGAAGCGCTCATCATCCCCCAGTTTCTTCTGGACTTCCTTACAGCGATTCAAATTGTAGTCGGCCAGCACGATCTGCTCGATCCATTTTCTGGGTTTCGCGATCGCGGCGATGGCTTCACCTACTCCTCCCACACCTACGAGTAGCACTTTCATGATTGGGTTCTCCACTTCGTTTTATAACCCGCGCCGACGCGAGTTAGATTGACGGTCTGGACTTGCAAAGAAGGAATTTCCCCACTGGATTCCCAATTTTCAACGGAACTTTCATAAATCCTTTCGAGGGGCTTCGCCTCCCATCAGTATGCGGGGGCGAACAAGATTTCTTATGTCACTCTCCCGAAGGACATCGGGACGATGTGAGGGAGCCGGCGGTCGAGTAGGCCGAATGCTCTTGGAGGCCGTATCGAGACCCGCGACCGACACCGTACCTGCGCTCGGTGCAGGTGAGAGTCTCATTTGTAGTGTTAGAGATCCTTCGCTTCGCTCAGGATGACATGGATGACTAAAAATAAACTTCCTTCATGATTTTCAAATGCATGAACGACTCGGTCTCGCGCACGCCCTTGATCTTGGCGAGCTTTTCGGTCAAGAACCTGAGCAGATCCGCGTGGTCACGGCAATAGATTTCGGCGAGAATGTCGTAGCGCCCGCTGACAACAACAATGTAGATGACTTCTTCAAGCGCGGCCATTTGCTCGGCTACCTGCAGCATCTTGTCACCGTCGGTACGGATGCCGATCAGTGCCATGGTCTTGATTCCCAACCTCGATGGGTTTGTAATGGCAACGACTTTCAAATAGCCCATCTCCACCAGGCGGTTGTAGCGCTGGCGGATCATCCCTGGCGAGACGTTCAACTGCTCAGCGATTTGAGCAAACGCCACACGTCCATCCTTACGAAGTGCCTCGACGATCTTCGTATCTATTTCGTCAAGTTGGTCGGCTTGCTCAATGACGTTAATGTTCTGCATATCTACATTCTATGATGATTTTGCAGTAAAGTCAATAACTTTGTGCCGATTATGTATATTTTTCCCTGTTTTGATGAATTTCCCGCTCTGCATCTCTCGCCAAAGTGTATTCTGTCAGCCTTCGAATCAAAAAACGCTCCTTCAGAGGAACGTTTTTGTAGGGTCAGCAGAGCCACTGGTGGCCTAAATGGCTTGCAGACGAGTATTCTTGCCGTATATAGGGCTATTCACTATTTGAAGCATCGTCTGGTCCTCAAAACGGATACGATTTGTGCATTCTATATCCATGTCAATCAGAAATCAAGAGTTCAAAATACACTTCCGGATTAGCTGAAAAAGTACACTTGATTCCCACACTATTGAATTTTGAACAGCACATTTCTATAATGGAAACAAGACGGTGATTAAGTAGCTTGATTCCCAGTTTTAGCGTTTGAGGGCCAGAGGAATATAGTGAAACCGAAGTCTGTTTGTCCTAACATCAAGGTGGTTAAGCAGAGACATGCAACAAAACGCTACCAATTGGAGTTTTATATAGAGCCTTTCTGCTTAAACAATGTTGGGCGCTGTGAAATTATCAGGTGGTGACCTGAAATCAAAGGAGAAAAAACATGGATAAAAGGTTATGGCTCAAAATCGCCGCCGGATTGAGTTTTTTCATGGCAATCTGTCAAACAGTCATTTCCCTCTCTCCTGCTGCTGCGGCCTATTTTCAGGCTCCTCCACCACTCTTAGAGAACCGCCTGCAGCTTTTTCTTGTCGGAGAGGGAGCAGCAGTGATCTTGGTCATTTTTGGGCTGTATGCGTTATCAGGGGCCGGTAGTATCCGATATTTGCCTCTGTTACGCCTAGGGTTAACCGGGATCAGTAGCCTTTACCTTTTGCGTGGGTTATTTTTCATCTTCACCGTGTTAACCATCTTAGGGGTCTTAGAAGGAGAAATCCTGATCCAAGGAGTAATTTCCCACCTGGTGTTCTTGGCAGCGGGAATCACCTATGCGGTAGGGACTGTTTTGAATTGGAAAGAGATGCAAATTCGCAGGTAGGTCTTCTGGCTGCGCCCAACACAAGGTGCACTGGACGCTGGGGTTTCTGCGCGGTCTTCAAGTAGTTTTCTGGCTTCGAGTTTTTTCTGCTCTCAAAGTGAATCCCGTCCCGCTCACAAACCACTAACGTACACCGTTGGGCAGCTTCGTACTCAAGAAACAATCCGTGATGCAGGACTGATAAATGCAGGTATCATTATATGCTGTACAAAAGTGATCTGGATCTTGTTCTTCAAGAAATCATGCTCCGGTGGGGGGTCCCCGGCCTCGCGGTTGGAATTGTAGAAAGTGATGAAATCGTCTATGCCAAGGCGTTCGGTGTCCAGAGTTTGGAAACTCAAGCGCCTGTAACACTGGATTCGGTTTTCTGCGTTCAATCAGTGTCTAAGTGCTTTGTCGCCACTGCTGTCATGCAGCTGGCGGAACGCGGAAAACTGGATTTGGATGCGCCGATAGTTCAGTACCTACCCTACTTTCGGATGGACGATGAACGCTATCGGCAAATCACCATTCGACAGGCGCTCAGTCACACATCCGGGATGCCCGATATGGAAGAGACCGAATACGTTGAATTGGTGACACACCCCGAATATGACGATTTGGCTGCTGAGCGCTATGTTCGAGGCCTGATCGACAGAAAACTGATTGCCAACCCCGGGGAGCGTTTCAGCTACAGCAATATCGCTTACAACGTGCTGGGGCATTTGCTTGCCAAAGTTTTGGCTAAGCCCTTTGAAAGCGCCATGCAGGAACAAATCCTGATCCCGTCTGGAATGCCGAACAGCACGTTCACGCCGATGAACGTTTCAGCTCATCTATTGACTTGGCCACATCTACGATCTCCTGAAATGAAGGTTAACCCCATCTATCCCTATCACCGGGCAGATGGACCAGCCAGTTTCCTGCATACAACCGTCGTGGATATGTGTCATTGGGGCATCATTAGCCTGAGACGGGGAAACTATCTTGGTCAGAACATCCTATCGTCTGCCAGTTATGATCTAATGTGGACAGCGGTTGCGGAAAGGGGAAATCTGCGTCCCAGTTTATATGAGGAGATGGGCCTTGGATGGACACTTGGACATTTCAAAGATGTGAAAACTATCAGCCATGGAGGCGGAGGGTTCGGTGGAACCGCTTTTCTGCTTATCCTGCCTGAGAAAAACTACGCCGCCGTCATTTTATGCAACGAGGAGTCAAATGCCCACTTCCGAGTTGTTCGAGCGGTTGCGGATACAATCTTAAATCAAAAGCCACAGGCAAATACGGTTTCGTGGATGGTGCCAATCAGCCAGGCATTAGCAGAGGGCGGCATCGATGCGGCTTATGCCCGCTATGCTGATATCAAAAGCAGGGAGGATGAGTTTTATTTCCAGAAGGATGACCTTATTGACCTTTCGCTCCAATTATTTACAGCCAAAAAGATTGACTTGGCAATTGAAACGCTGGGATTAAATATCCATGCCTATCCTGAATACATTGAATCGTATATCGAGCAAGCTAAACTCTATGTGCAGAAAGGTGAAATCGCACGAGCCAAAGAAAGCATCTTGAAAGCCTTGTCCATTGAATCCAATAACGCCACTGCCATTAGGCTACTGCAGGAAATTCAGTAAGTAGCTGCCCAACACAGAGTGCAGCCGACAAGTGGGATACTGCGCGTTTTTCGAGAGGCTTCAACGCCTCAGCAGGGTTCCGCTTTCGAGCATTGCACACGTCCCATCCAGTTGCCACTAACGCTCACCGTTGGGCGCACGAGCAAGAAAGGAAAGAATATGATGTTCCCCTTTTGGTTAATCCTCGGTACGGTCACCATTTTGATGGGAATATGCAGCAAACAGCTTTTGCGATTATTGGGGTTAAAACCTATGAGCGAAATTATTGCTGCTCCTAACCTAAAGCATTCATCAAAGACTATTGAGCAAATAGGGCAATGGCTCGTGATTACTCTTGGTGTGAGTTTTCTTGTTCTTGGGCTAGGCGGAGCATTGCCTAACAATATAAGCTACAAGATTTCTTTCTCATTACTAGGGTTATCTGGTCTCATGCTTTTAGCAATTATTGGTATTACCATTGCTAATTGGAAAGCCAAGTAATCGCTGCTATCCCAATCGTCTTGTTTTCTTTGGTTAAGCTTCATTCCTTGGCAAAGTCGGTTTTTCAAGCAGTGAAAGTTTTTTTAGCAAGCGTTTCGGTAGGTCGTGTTCTTTTTTGGTAGTTGTCAAAGTCAAAGTAGTGTGTAAAATTCTATCAGGTCGGTTGTGTCGTTCTTTTTCAATCAATGAGTCTTG
>JAKOVF010000086.1 GCA_029782225.1 Chloroflexota bacterium
TCCAAGCTGCCGCCGGCTCCAGTGCCTCAAAAACCCAAAGTCGCAGAACTGGACGAGTTGTACACCTTTTTGAAGCGGAAAAAAACAAAATCTACGTCTTGACCGTGGTCGATCGAGCTACACATTGCCTTCTCAGCTGGGATGCGGTCCACGAAAGGAGTACAGCCAATCTGCAAACCTGTCTCGAACGTGCACCCCAAGCCCGCCAATACTACAGTGATGCCTTTCCAGGCTACGACAGTTTGTACTATGGCGCACCCTATGAAATGCGTTCTGACAAAAAGGAAACCTATTCGGTGGAAGCTGTCAATGCGGACTTGCGGCATTATTTGAAACGACTGGCACGCAAGTCGCGTTGTTTCTCTCGTTGTCTGGATGCCTTGCTCAAGAACCTGCGGCTCTTCGCTCATTGCTACAACCAGCGTCAGTTGATGAAACAGAAATACCCTCAATACAAGCTGCCCCTGATAGACTTCCTTTCTCCTCTATGATGGACACTCCCCAGGCGGGGCGAAGCAATCCCCCATCAACTCAGGGATTACTTCGTCGCAATGAGGTGTTTAAAAACTCAAATGTCCGATCCCATGCCAGTTGCGCTGATGCGGGGTCATATTCGGGGCGGTCAGACTCAACGAACCAGTGAGCGACCTTCGGGTAGAAATGAAGCGTGGCACCGACATTGGCAGCCCGCATGTACTTCTCCATTTCGCGCACGCCCTCGATCGGCTCCCATTCATCCACCTCGCAGAAATGGCCAAGTATCTTCGATTTAACCTTGCTGAAGTCCATGTCGGGATAAGCCCCATAGAACAGCACAGTTGCAGCAATTTTCTCCGGATCATGTGCAGCTGCCACCAGGGCCCACGCCGCGCCGAATGAAAAGCCCAGCACACCGATCTTATTTTTCGTAAGACTGAGCAAATAATCTTTTGATGCCATCACGGTATCGCCCAAATTCTGACTGTCACTCTCACTGCGTTGTGCCAGTTCTTTCGCATCATCAATGGTCTTCGCCACTCTTCCATTGAACAGGTCGGGTGCAAGAGCAACATATCCCTGCTCGGCGAGACGGTCACAAACCTCCTTGAAGAAGGGCTTAAGACCCCACCAGGCATGCAACAACAAAATGCCTGATCCGGCGTCTTCCGGCGAGGCAAGATAAGCGTTGACCTTCCGACCATTTACATCCAGTTGAATTTCAGATTTTTTAATTGACATGGCTCTCTCCTTGATTTGATTGTAAGCACAGATGTTCTATTTTACAACAAATAAAAAGGAGACTCTTCATCGTTGTTAGGCTCCAGGCTGACTGCCCCACGCGGAACCATAGGCTGCCAGCTCATCTGTGATTGATGGTCCAGTGTGTCCGTGTTATCCGAATGCTATAATAAAATCATGTCGCGGAGATCAATCCTAACAATCATTGTTTGGGTTTTTGGATTGCTTCTCCTCTTCATAGCATTTTTTGCGAGTGCGCTGGGGCTGGACCGTGACACAGGTTGGGGACGGGTGCGCGTCGCTGCCCTGGTCGTTGGTTTGGTGATCACCTTTGGTGCAATTTATTCTTACCTCTTTGCGGATCGGTTGGCGTCGCTGTTGCAGGCGCCAGGGACTTTTCTCCAACACATCCCTGCTGTCACAAGGACACTCAGAGGTCGTGGCTTCAATAAAGCGTCCAGGTTATGGCACGCCTACAGATTTACCCTTCCCCTTCTGGTCGTCGTGATTGTCTTGTACGTCTGGTTTGTAAGCGCCGGCACCTGGACGACATGGATCTCGCCAACTCGCTATTATGCTGATTTGGCAAGAGGATTCGAGCGCGGTCATCTCTACCTACCAACCAAGGTTGATCCGCATCTACTTGCGCTGTCCGATCCATATGATCCGGCGAACCGGGGAAATGTCGAAGCGCCGCTTGATATAACATTCTATAAAGGAAAGTATTATTTGTATTGGGGGCCAGTTCCAGCCTTAGTTCTTGCCGTAGTTCAATTCATCCTCCCGGGCAGGGTGGGAGATCTTTTTCTTGTATTTAGTTTTGTGTGCGGAATATTCTTATCACAGTGCTTTTTGCTTATAGTGGCCTGGGATCGTTTCTTTTCCACTTCGCCAAAGTGGCTTCTTGCTGTATCCATTCTTTTGGCAGGCCTGGCCGGCCCCACCACGTTTATGTTGGACCATGTCAATAGCGCCAGGATCTATGAGGCAGCCATCACAGGGGGCCAATTCTTTTTGATAGCCGGCCTGGTGGTTCTCCTCTCCGCCCCAAATGGATTTTTTTCGGGCTGGTGGCTGGCGCTAACAGGGCTTCTGTGGGCGTTGGCGATCGGAACACGGCTCACACTGATAGCCCCTATTGGAGTTATGGCCATCATCATCACATACCAAATACTCAGATCAAAGAACAGCTTATTTAGCAAGGTCGCAAGGTCAATCTCGCTTGGTCTGTCGCTCGCTCTAGGTCTCGCATGTTTGGGCTGGTACAACTGGGCGCGTTTTGGTTCTGTGACTGAGACCGGCTACTATTACCAATTGGCCGGGCCCTATCTTCAGAAATATTACAGCATACTATTTCACCCTGTATATTTCCTGCAAAATCTGTACAATTACCTTCTCCACCCATTTCAGGTTAATTCCCAGTTTCCATTTATTCACCCCACTTACGGGAGGGTAGATGCCCTTTTTCCAACCTATTCCCTGCCAGGCATATACAGCGCTCAGGTAATCACCGGCATCCTTTTCACGGCTCCCTTTGCAGTTTTTGCTTTCATTCCACTGGCATTGACTGTCCATGACCATTTCCAAAGACGGAGGCTACCGGAACCAATTGTGGAAGAGAGGGCAGATGAGCTTAGCACTACGACACTCCTTCTGGGTACAGCTGTCCTTTTCGCCTTTTTAATGCTGCTCTTTTTCTTTTGGGCAGGGATGCGCTACTCGGAAGATTTCATGCCGGCGCTCATGATTCTCAGCGCAATCAGTTTTTGGCAGGGGTATCAAGTTCTCGCACAGCACGTCAACTGGATCCGGCTATACACGATTGCCGGGGTTGTGCTGGCAAGCATGTCCATCTTGATCAGCATGTTGACGGCGCTCTCGGTCAACAATGCACGGTTTGTGTTGACCCGTGTCTTTGGATTTCCGTAAGTTCAAAATTAAATCCACCGCCTCACGCGGGACCTGTAACCTACATATTGATCTCCGAATCTTCTCTCCAGATAGGCCTCTTCCCGCTCAATGACGAGCCGATTCATGGTCGCGATATAAAAAGGAGCAATGACGATGCCCCAAAGAATTCCCAAATTTAGTGGCAGGCCCATCACCAACAGCAGGAAACCCAGATAGATCGGATTGCGCGTGAGCCGATAAATCCCTGATGTGACCAGTTGTTTAACCGAACCATGCGGGTCCACTGTGGTATGGGCCTTACGGAACTCGATGAACGCACCCATGCCAAGCAAGAATCCAATGAACGTCATGGCCAAGCCTATGTTTCGTATGAGAGCCGGAACCGCCAAAGGAATACGGATCGACCAGCCCAGTAAGTAGGCAATTGAGATGCACAGAAAAGCGAGAACCGGCGGATGGATATTTTTATTGATGTCCGGATGATCGGGCTGTTGGAGTGGTTTATTATTCATTCTTAAAGCCTGTTTCATCTCAACCTGGTATCTTCCGTGCAGACATCAAAAAGACAGGGAATACCTTTTCTCTGTCATCAATCATTTTCTTGATTTCATATGCCGGAGAAAAAGTGACATTTCCAAACCCCGCGGCCTCCACCCATTTCTGTAGCTCAACGCGCTCAAAGCCTTTGTGGACATCAGTGGTCCCATCGGTATGGAAAGTGCCATCTTCCTTATCGAGGTCGGCTACCAGCAAATATCCATTCGGTTCAAGCAAAGCATGGAATTTGTAGATCATTTCTCTGGGATCATGAATGTGATGCAGCGTCATTAAAGAGTATGTCAATTGATAGCGCTCGGCAGGCAGCGGATCTGTGGCAAGGTCAAGTTTTATTGGGTGCATGTTTTGCACTCCCGCTGTATGGATTTTCTCTGCCAGCACATCCAACATGCCCTGTGATGTATCTGCCAGCGTGATCTGTCCCAAATCGGTTTGGAGCGCGAAGCTCAGCAGGCCGGTACCGCAGCCGTATTCGAGAGCGTTCATGCTGGTTGACAGTGGCACCGCCTTGCGGATCGCGTCCGCCACGTCACGCGCCCGTTCCACCTTTAGAGGATCAGAATCCCAATCCCTTGCACGTTCATCGAAGTTTGTCATAAATAATTCTCTGTCATTGCGAGGAGCGTTCTTTGCGACGAAGCAATCTCCGATCAAAAAAGTGAAGGTTTGTTGAAAGGCTTGTCCCATTTATCGGGAGATTGCTTCGGACTATGCCCTCGCAATGACATTCATCAGCTCCAATTCTCCAAAGTCTCCTTCACCTTCATCAAGAACCAATCCGCCGATGCACCATCGAGAATCCGGTGATCGAACACAAATGACAGATACACCATCGGACGGATCGCAATCGCATCATCAATGACAACCACGCGCTTCTGCATCGCACCGACGCCAAGTATTCCACATTGGGGCTGGTTAATGACAGGAAAGGCGAAGAGTGAACCGCTGATTCCATGATTGGTCAGCGTGAACGTCCCACCTTTGACATCATCCGGCTGAAGCTTCTTCGAGCGGGCACGGTTCGCCAGGTCATTGACCATGCGCGCCATGGCCAACAGGGACAGATTATCCGCGCCTTTGATCACGGGCACAATCAATCCTTCCTCGCCAAGTGAGGTTGCCATGCCGAGATTGATCGCCTTGTGAATCAAAAGACCTTCATCTGTCCACGAAGAATTGACGTTGGGATAGGCCTTCAACCCTGCCACGATTGCCATCATGAAATAAGCCGTGAAGGTGAGATTGACCCCATCTCTCTCGAAAGCAGCCTTGTTCGCGGCGCGGTGTTTGGCCACGCGTGACATATCTGCTTCCATCACGGTGAGCACATGCGGCGACGTGTGCCTGGACATAACCATATGCTCGGCAATTTGCTTGCGGATGACAGTATGCTTAATTAATTGATCGCCTTGGATGGGTGCGACAACAGACGACGGACGACCGACTACTACTTCGGGTGCGGAAGATGTTCCACTTTCTATGAAGTTTAAGATATCGTTTTTGGTGATACGTCCATTCAGTCCCGTTCCTTGAACTTGTGCCAGATTCACGCCACGTTCCGCCGCGATCTTGGCAACCACAGGGGAAATAAAGCCCAGGGCGGGTGAAGGGTGAGTGTTCAGGGTCGCAGGTACTTTCTCTGACCTTTGACTTTCGACCTTTGACTCCACCTTCGCCGGCGCAGATGACACATCGACACTCTCTCCTGGTTTGCCGATGATCGCGAGCAGCTCCCCCACTTTCGCAGGCTGTCCCTCCTGCGCAACGATTTTCAAAACTGTGCCCGAAGCTGGAGCAGGGATCTCAGTGTCTACCTTGTCAGTATTGACTTCGAGCAACGGCTCCAATTCCTTGATGGAGTCACCTTCCTGTTTCAGCCATTTTGTCACCGTGACTTCGTCAACACCCTCACCCAACCGCGGAACTAGAACTTTCGTTGCCATAAATGCTCCTGTTGCCTCCTGTCATTGCGAGGAAGGCGCTAGCCTGACGAAGCAATCTCAAATTTGGTGGTGACCTGAGATTGCTTCGGGCGGCGCTTCGACTACGGGCCTCTACTTGCATTCGACCCTCCGCTCAGCGCGAAGACCACCCTCGCAATGACGGAAAGATTAATAAATCTCTGGATACTGATCAGGGTCAACCTCATTCATTATTTCATAGACCGCATCAAAAATCGTCTCCACATTCGGTTTACTCCAATAATCGCCATCAGAACCGTATGCAGGACGATGAGCTTTGCCGGGTAACGTCCGTGCAGGTGAATCAAGGTAGAAGTAGCCGCCTTGTTTCTCGATGACTTCCTGCATCATGTAGGCAGTCGTTCCACCGGGAACATCCTCATCTACGAACAAAATTCGTGAAGTCTTCTTTAGCGACTCTACGATCTTCCCATGCACATCGAACGGCATCAGCGACTGCACGTCAATGACTTCGGCTTCAATCCCGGCCTTGCTCAATTTTTGCGCGGCATCCAAAGCGATACGACAGCACGCGCCATACGTGACGAGCGTTACATCTTTTCCCTCGCGAATCACCTCAGGCACGCCGAGGGGCACAGTCATTTCGCCAATATTTTCTGGCAATCGCTCTTTCACGCGATAACCATTCAATACTTCCACTACCAGCGCGGGTTCGTCGGATTTCAGCAGCGTGTTGTAGAAGCCCGCCGCACGCGTCATATCGCGAGGAACCAGCACGTACATGCCGCGCACCAGGTTCATGATGCCAGACATCAACGAACCGGAATGCCAGATACCTTCCAGTCTGTGTCCGCGTGTGCGGACGATCACAGGCGCTTTTTGTCCGCCCACCGTACGCCAGTTCAACGTCGCCAGATCATCGGACATGATTTGCAGCGCATACAGCATGTAATCAAGATATTGTATTTCACAGATCGGTCTCAGTCCGCGCATTGCCATGCCAATCGCCTGCCCCAAAATCGTGGCCTCACGAATGCCTGTGTCTGTCACACGCATTGCGCCATACTTTTCCTGCATGCCTTTGAAGCCCTGGTTCACATCTCCCAGCAATCCGACATCCTCACCGAAGGCAATGAGTCGCGGCTCACGCGCCAGAGCGGCGTCGAACGCGGCATTAATGACCTCGAAGCCAAACATGGTCGGCGAGTTATCCGAATAAACAGGCTTCACCTCTTTTACCTTCATCGCCGTGCCCGAATACAATTGTGAACCGTAGCGCTCAATATTGAGCTTGTCTTGCTCCTGCTTCCATTGAATGAGGACTCCCTTGGAGGGATTCTCTTCGTCGCGCAGGATTCGCAGCGCTTCATGCGCGGCGCTATGAATATCCCGCCTCGTTGTTGACGGGAGGTTGGCCAGACGTTCTTTGACATCCTGCAACTCTGACGCGTGAGCCGAGCTTCCCGCGATCTCCTCGATCATGTCCATGACCTGATCCCGCTCACCTAAAATCGGATTCAGATACGCGTTCCACGCGGCTTTACGGAGTCCCTCCACGGCTTCGTAGTCCGCGTTTTCAACGGCGGCCAGCTCGGGTTCCGATGTGATGCGCTGATCGATCATCCACGAGCGCATCTGGCGGATGCAGTCAAACTCTTCCTCCCACTTGAGTCGCTCGGGAGATTTGTATCGTTCATGGGAGCCGCTGGTGCTGTGACCCTGCGGCTGAGTCAAATCTGTCACATGGACAATCGCAGGGATGTGATATTCGCGCGCGGTCTCTGCCGCAGCCGCGTACGTGTCGAGCAGTGCAGGGTAATCCCAGCCACGGACCTGATACAAATCAAAGCCGCGTTCGCACTCAGGCTCAGGGCACGGATCACGCTGGAAGCCCTGCAAAATGCTGTAGATATTTTCCTTGACCATCTGGAACTGATTGGGCACGGAGATGCCGTAGCCATCATCGTAGACCGTAATGACCGCGGGCGCCTGCAAAACCCCAATCGCATTGACCGATTCCCAAAACATTCCCTCGGCAGTCGAGGCGTTGCCAATAGTGGCCCAGGCAATTTCGTCGCCGTTGTGTGAGTAGTGATTGAACTCCTTCAATTCGTTGAGTTCACGATAAACCACGGACGCGTAGGCCAACCCAACCGTGCGCGGCATTTGCGTGCCTGTCGGCGAGACATCTGCCGCGACGTTGTACATTTCGGTTTGCGCGCGCCACGAGCCATCGGGGTTGACATTGCGTGAAGCAAAATGCGCGTTCATCGCGCGCCCGCCTGTGTTGGGTTCAGCGTTCAGATCGGCGTGGGCATAGAGTTCTGCAAAAAAAGCCTGGATATCCATGACATCGAGCATGAACATCCAGGTCTGATCACGATAGTAACCGGAGCGCCAGTCCCCTTTGCGGAAGGAACGTGCAATGGCAAGGTTGGCAAGTTCCTTGCCGTCGCCAAAAATACCGAATTTTGCCTTGCCGCTGAGGACTTCACGGCGTCCGATCAACGATGCCTGGCGTGATTTATAGGCCAGAAGATAGTCATTCAGAATTTCTTCTTTTTCGAGGGGAAGCACAATAGAGCCCTTCGTTCTGGGCATAAGTCTCTCTCCTGAATTGGATGTGGTTAGGGGGATTATAACGGAAAAGGATGAAGCATGAATTAAGCACGCGGTTGAATTTCCTCCTCACATCGGTTATAACCCCCTCATGCCCCTCCAAACTATTCAAACTCACATCCCCGCAGGCTTCATTGACCTGGGCGTCGGCGATCCGCAATTTGACCTGCTGCCCCTCCAACTTCTGCGAGACGCTGCGCAAGATCGTTTGAGCCAAAGCGATAATTCCTTCCTCCAGTACGGTGCCGAACAAGGTGATGGATATTTTCGCGCGGCGCTGGCGGATTTTCTGTCCCCGCGCTATGGATTTCCTGTTTCGTATGAGGAACTCTTCGTCACTTCGGGAATCTCGGGCGGGCTGGACTTGCTCTGCACGCTGTTCACCAAACCGGGCGATACCATCTTCGTGGAGGAACCCAGCTATTTCCTCGCCCTGCGGATTTTTGCGGATCACGGACTGCGCGTCGTTTCAATTCGGACGGATGAAAACGGACTGGTTTCGGAGGAGCTGATTGAAGCTCTGAAAATTCATCGGCCCAAATTTCTTTATATCATTCCTACCTTCCAAAACCCGAGCGGACACACACTTTCCGAAGAACGCCGCGCACAAATTGTATCTATTGCGCAGGAGCGTGGTTTTCTCATTCTTGCAGATGAGGTCTATCAGTTTCTTAGCTACACACTGATACCGCCAAAACCCTTTGGCGCATACATCAACTCGGAACATGTCATTTCGCTGAATACATTTTCAAAGATCCTCGCCCCCGGTCTGCGCCTGGGGTGGTTGCAAACCCACGCAAGTCTTATGCAGAAAATCGTCAGTTGCGGTGTTCTGGACAGCGGTGGCGGGATGAATCCGTTCACGTCCGCGATCGTGCGGAGCGTGATTGAAACCGGCGGTCTGGAGAAGAACATTGACAGGTTGGTAAGCGTTTTCAGCACGCGCGTCAACGTGATGGATGAATGCCTGAGGCAGCATTTACCCGATGCCAGATTCACCACTCCACACGGCGGATACTTTTTCTGGGTCAACCTTCCCGGTATAGATGCACAAGCATTACAGACAAGAGCACGGACACATCAAGTCGGTCTGCGCCCGGGGATTCGCTTCTCCAGTCAAAATGGATTGCAGGATTATTTCCGTTTGAGCATTTCATTCTACGACAGCGACCAGATCGAGGAAGGGATCATCCGCCTGAAACGAAGCGTGTCATAACAATCTGCTCAGGCAACCGTAATTCCTATCAGAGAGGCATTCATGGACTGGTTTTCGCAGAGTCATCTTTTTGAACTGGCGCGGCGGGGCAAGCGCCTGACCAATATTCTGCTCGTGATTCCCATTTCCTTCCTGACCATTATGTTCTTCGGGCAGCTCGGCGGAATCCCCGTGTTCATTATCATGGCAATCCTCTACGGCCCGCCAACAGGCACCGAGCCGCCCTGGTATTTCCCTTCACCGCTTTTATCAGGCTTCTGGGCGGCAGCGATCCTGGTCTCCTCCTTTTTCCTGATGTATGTGATTATAGGTTTGTGGGTCATACTCTTTGAAAAACGCCCCTTTTGGACTCTTGGCTATGAGCGGAAAAACGCGCTCAAAAAATATTTGCGCGGCTTCCTGTTAGGGATGATGGTTTTTAGCGCGGCGGTTGGCATCCTCGCGGCATTCCATTTTGTTGGATTCGAAAATTCGGATCCATCTCAACGCGGATTCGCCGCGCTGGGCGGAGTCTTATTCATCCTGATCGGTTGGATCGTGCAGGGCGGCGCCGAGGAACTCGTGGCACGCGGTTGGATTCTCCCCGTCGTGGGCGCACGTTATCGCCCGTGGATCGGACTTGTTGTCTCGGCCCTCTGCTTTTCGGCGTGGCATGGACTCAATGCACACCTCAGCGTTATCGCTGTCATCAACCTGGCGTTGTTCGGCATCTTTGCAGCCCTCTATGCAATGCGTGAAGGCTCGCTCTGGGGCATTAGCGCGCTGCACTCGGCATGGAACTGGGTGCAGGGCAACTTCTTCGGATTTGCAGTGAGCGGTTCGAGCTTTGGCGGCGGGACTTTGATCGACCTCGTGGAAAAAGGCCCCGATTGGATGACTGGCGGTCTGTTCGGACCCGAGGGTGGTCTCGCCGTTACGCTGGTCTTGGTCGTCGGGATCGGGATTATCCTGTTTTGGAAATCAAAACCCGCAACATAAGGTGACAGTCACCTTGAAAGTGACTGTCACCTTTATTACCTCTTCACTGCCGCAAACCCCAATCCATTGGGCCCAAGATGCGTGCCGATCACAGCCGTCACATTGACGAAGAGAATGTCCCTCGGCACCGACTGGCTTGCCCGTTGCATCATCTCGGTCAACAGTCCCCGCGCACGCTCTGGTGCATTCGTATGCAGGATCGCCAGCCGTTCGTATTCCCCGCCTGACAGTAAAGAAGTCAACATGCGCGCGTCGGCCTGTTTTGTGGTCCGCACTGCGCCAATTGCCTTGACCACTCCCTCTGTGAGCTCGATCATGGGCTTGATCGAAAGCAATCCGCCCAACATTGCCACCGCCGCGGGAACGCGTCCACTGCGCCGCAGATATTCCATCGTATCCAGCGCGGCGTTGACTGTTAATCGTTGCCGCGTAGACTCGATCGCCTCCAATGCGGGCTTCAGGCCCGCCTCCGCCATTTCGGCCGCAGCTAACACTTGAAAACCAATTCCCATGGAGAGCGAGCCGCTGTCCACGCAGGTCACCTGACCGGGAAATTCCGGTGCAGCCTGTCGCGCCGAATTGATGATGGTCGTCAGTTGCGAGGCCGCATGGATGGAAAGGACATGCTCACAACCGGCATTGAGCAGTTTCTCATATCGGGTGTGGAACTCTCCAATCGAAGGGGCAGCAGTTGTCGGCGGAGTGCGAAGCGCTGGTAATCGTCTGTAAAAATCCTCGCGCGATATTCCGGCACCATCTGCATATTCCTTGCCCTCAAGGATCAATATCGTGGGGACAACTTCAATTCCATGTTCTTCAATCAGAAATTGGGGAAGGTCTGAAGTCGAGTCAGTGACGATGCCGAGTGTCATAGCTTTCCCTTGCCTATCAATGAATATAGCATATGATTATAGCCCCGAAGCACTGATGGTCCACATATACTTACCCTTGACAATACTGTATAATACACAGTATAATGTGATGTAGGTTGAGATATGACAAACACTGAATCGCTTGAAAACGTCATTTTGGAGCTGCGGCGCGGCGTGATCGTCCTGGCAGTCCTCAGTCAGCTTGGCGCGGAGCAATACGGATACTCACTTCTCAAAGCATTGTCTGACCAGGGCCTGGAAGTTGACCAGGGAACGCTGTACCCCCTCCTCCGTCGGCTCGAATCGCAGGGACTTCTGCAATCAGTCTGGAAGCTCGAGGAAGCGCGGCCCCGCCGTTATTACATCATCAGCGCGGAAGGCAAGAAACTTTTGCCGAAGCTGAAAAAGGAATGGACCGGCATCGTGTCTGTCATGGACAAGATGCTGGCATAAGAAAAGGAAGCAAGAATGAAACTCATTGACCGCTATGTTGCTGAAGTCGGTAGGCGATTATCCCTTGTGAGAGGACGAGCCGACATCGGGAAGGAACTCCGTTCTACGCTCGAAGATATGCTGGAAGACCGCGCTCGAAAAGCCGGGCACCCTGCGGATGAAGCAATGGAGATCGAATTGCTCAAGGAATATGGCGCGCCGGACAAGGTGGCCGCAACATACAACCCGCATCCTTATTTGATCGGGCCGCGCATGTTCCCGTTCTTCACGATGGTTCTGAAGATCGTGTTGACTGTGCTGACCATTGTACTGCTTGTGACGACGGGCATCCGAGTGGCTACATCGCCGCTGAGCGGCCCCGAATTTGTCAAAGCAATCGGGGAAGGCCTGGCAGGCATTGTTTCTGCCGCCATCGCGGCTTTTGGGAACATTGTGCTGGTCTTTGCCATCCTCGAACGTTTTGTTCCAACCTCCGAATTCAGGATGGACGAAGGGAAGGAATGGGACCCCACATCCCTGATCAAGGAACCGGAACCTCAGGATGTCAAACCGTGGGAACCCATCTTTGCGATAGTCTTCATCTTCATCGCGCTGAGCATCTTCAACTTCAACCAGCAGTGGTTGAGTCTCCAGTACGGCTATAACAATGGACAGTACATTGGCTGGTGGGTTTCCGGGCAGGGCCAACAGGGTGTCATCCCACTGTTTAGTGATGCCTTCTTCCGCTGGCTGCCGCTCATGAACATCGCCTGGGTGGCGGAAATTATCCTCAACGGAATGCTCCTGCGTACCAGCCGCTGGGATATACCCACCCGATTGCTTTCCATTGGGATCAAAGCCTTCCAGATCGTGATCCTTGCGCTGCTGCTCAGCGGCCCATCTATTCTGGGAATCACACCCGAATCCCTGAAAGCCAGTGGCGTCTTCGATGCAAATACGGCACAAACTCTGGGAACAATGGCACAGACAGGAGTCCGCATTGCACTTGGACTGGGCATTTTCGGGACAGTCGTTGAGATCATCAAAACAGGCTACAAGATGGTGACACAAGGACTGGTAACCGCTACAGCATAGCACGCTCGTAACGCAACGGGCGCAGAAATCTGCGCCCGCTTTTTGTTTGATCCTGTCATTGCGAGGGCAAAGCCCGAAGCAATCTCCGAATAGCCATCAGATCCGATGAATAATATACCCCTAATCAATCTGAGATTGCTTCGTCGGGCTACCGCCCTCCTCGCAATGACGAAATACTACTCTATCGAAACAATGAACTGATAATGCGGCTGGCCGCCTTCCTGCACTTCGATTTCCAGCGAGGGATACTTCTTTCCAATCACATCCTTGATCCGATTTGCTTCGCCGTGAGGCATACCCTCGCCGTAGAACAACGTGATCAATTCATGCGCTCCCGCATCCGCTTTATCCAGCAGTTCCATGACGGCATGCTCAACCGTATCGGAGGACGCCACCAGCTTTCCATCAAGCAGGGCGATCACCTGCCCCTCTTTCACTGCGACTCCGTCAATCTCAACAGAACGCGTGGCGACCGTGATTTCACCGCTCTTGACTGTGCTCAAGGCTTTCGTCATTTTGTCAGCAACGGAATCAAGTTCCCCGTCCGGGTTGAGCGAGAGCATCGCCGCCAGTCCCTGTGGCACAGTACGGCTCGGCACAACCGCGACCTTCTTAACTGTCACATCCCTGGCCTGATTCGCAGCCATGATGATATTTTTGTTGTTCGGCAAAATGATGACCTTGTCCGTCGGCAGGTTTTCAAAGGCGCTCAAAATATCCTGCGTCGAGGGATTCATGGTTTGACCGCCAGATACAACCGAAGCCACGCCTAAACTCGCAAAAATACGGCTGAGGCCTGTGCCAGGCGAAACCACCACCACGGCGATTTGACCGGGTTCCACCGTGCTAAGTTGGATCTGTGGAACCTTGCCCTTCTGGATTTCGTCCATCTGTGCCAGGAGGTTTTCCATGGCCACTTTCGTGATCGTACCAATCCCCATAATGTAATCAATAGGCTCGTAGCGTTTTTCCAATGGCACATGGATGTGCATGCGATACATCCCTTCGCCCTCCCCCACCTGAATGGATGTGCCCATCTCTTCAAGCTTCCCATAGAATTTCGGCAGTTCAAGCTCCCCGTTCGGGAAGAAATCCACCACCACTTCGTAATCCTGTCCCTCTTCCACTTCACTCAGCGCGTCTTCCAGGTTCATCGCTGAGATCGGTTGTACTGTCATCGTTGGCGTTTCAAGCGACTCGCCGTAAATGTGCCGCAACATTCCTTCCAGAATAAAGAACAGGCCTTTGCCGCCCGAATCGACAACGCCAGCCTGTTTGAGGACGGGAAGCAGCTCGGGCGTTTTTTGGACAGCCTCATCCGCGGCCCTGACTGCGATCTCGAGCACTTCAATCGGGTCATGCGCGGACCCGGCAACTGCCTCCGTTGCTGCGGCCACTTCCCGAGCGACGGTTAGAATCGTCCCTTCCACCGGCCGTACCACACCCTTATAAGCGGTGTCGCGCGCATCCCCAAATGCCTTGACGAGGGTCGGCACATCCAGAATCTCTTTTTCGTGGACGCTGCGCGAGAATCCGCGCCACAACTGCGAAAGGATCACGCCCGAATTGCCGCGTGCACCCATCAGCGCGCCTTTGGAAACCGCAGCCGCCATCTCACTCACATTGCGTGTGCCGAGGTCCTTGATCTCATTCCAGGCAGATTGCAGAGTCAACACCATATTGGTGCCGGTGTCTCCATCCGGGACAGGGAAAACGTTCAACGCGTTGACCGTTTGCTGATTGGTACGGAGCCAGGTCAGGCCGGCCTCCACCAGCCGTTTCAGCGACTGGCCATCCACCGGCGTCCTGCGGAATTTTTCAACGCGTGCATTGTCAACAGCCATGAGTCTTTGCTCCTAATCGGTATTGCTTACACGTAAGCCAGCCACATGGACGTTGACGCTGTTGACATGAAGCCCCAATGCCTTTTCCACATGAAAGCGAACGATATTCCCCACACTTTCAGCCACTGAATTGATGCGAGTTCCATATTCGACAATGATGTGAATGTCAATATCGATATCTTCCCCGTTGTAGCGGACGGAGACACCCCGGGAAGGGTCGCGCGTGATCGTATGGACAAGTCCATCTGCAAGATTTTTCGGGGCAAGTCCCACCACGCCATAGGATTGCAGAGTCGCGTGATATGCAATCGCCGCCACCGCATTCGGGGAGATGTGGATCCCGCCTAGTGATGTAGTTTCTTCACCCATTGGTTTCCTCATTCATAGGATTGGAGTCCAACGCCTGACCATCCCCACAGGGGACCGGACGTTAGGTTGATTTTGGACAAACAGTCCAAAGTCAGGTCCCTGGTCGGATACCAAGACTTTGGACTTCACTCACAACCATCTATTTTAGCATCTTATCTTGAATAAGGGTGTGTTCTATGGTAAAATGCCGTGCTTTTGGAATCATGGAACGGAAAGGAATCTTCAAGAATGGCTAAGTGCAATAACTGCGGCAAAACGACCACTTTCGGACACAATCGCTCCTTCTCACAGCGCGCCACCAACCGCAAGTTCAAACCGAACCTGCAAAAAGTGAGCATCATGGAGAACGGGCACCTTGTCAAGAAGACGCTGTGCGCCAAGTGCATCAAAACACTCGGCAAATCAGCGGCCTGAGGCTCGAGTTCTTTGCTACGAAAATCGCGGCTTTCGCCGCGGTTTTTGTTTAACTCAGATCTTTCACACCTGCACTTGCGCCAGGTGCAAGTGTTGTGAGGGCGACAGCCTGAAGCAATCTCCGCTGGTTCAGGATAATCTTAGCAATGAGCTAATGACGTTTAGTTGGGGATTGCTTCCCGAAGGCTCGCAACAACATCAACCGATCGCTTCTCGCAACGCCCAAATCCCTGCCTGGATTCCCCTTGGATATTTGAATACTGCACTTCCTGAAACAAAGGCATTTGCCCCGGCATTTTTCACAATGGGTAACGTGTTGGAGGCGATCCCTCCGTCGACCTCGAGGTATGCTTCCGAACCGATCCCATCCAGCCGCCGGCGGATTTCGGTGATTTTGCCAATTGTCTCCGAGAGGAATGCCTGTCCTCCAAATCCAGGGTTGACGGTGAGCACGAGCACCAGATCCGCCAGGTGAAGGACCGGATCAATCATGACAACCGGCGTGCCGGGGTTAAGCGTCACGCCGGCGCGGCAACCGAGCGATCTAATATGTTCCAGCGTACGATGAATGTGTGGACATGTCTCAACATGAACGGTGAGTCCGCTCGCACCAGCTTCGGCAAACGCCTCCAGATACCGCTCTGGCTTCTCGATCATCAGATGCACATCCAGTGGAAGTTTGGTCGCCCGCCTGCAGGCTTCAACGATCAAAGGGCCGACCGTCATGTTAGGGACGAAATGACCATCCATCACATCCACATGAATCCAGTCTGCGCCGGCAGATTCACAGGCGGCAATCTGGCTGGCAAGCTGCGTAAAATCAGCAGATAAAATCGAGGGGGCAATTATATAGTTTGTCATAGGGATCAGGGAATAATCGCCGCCATCCTTCGGCTCACCTGCACTTGCGTGCGGTGCAAGTGACGCTCAGGAGGCGGCTTGAGCAGTTCTAATCAGGCTACGGGGGATTATAGGCAAAATAGACCATGATCCAGAACGGGATCAGGCCGCCAACCGCAATCAGGGCGAGCAGGCCAAGACCCACCGAGGCCCAGTCGATCTCTGTCGTATCGGGATCAGGCACAACGTTGGAAAGAGGCGGCGGATTCGTGTTGGAGACTGCCGGGACCGGCGGAAGAGTCCGCACAACAGGGGGAACTGGAACGGCAGTTGTCGGAAGCCGCGAGGCAATCGAAGGATTTAGAGAGGGGGCAATCGGTTCCTCGTTCTCATCGCGCGGCGTGCCAAACTTTTGAAGCACGCGTCCAAGCTGGTCTGCGGTGCGGTAGCGCGCGGCAGGCTCCTTGGAAAGCACCTTCATGATGATCTCTTCGAGCGCGGGCGGAATATCGGGAACGTACTCAGAGATCGGAATGGGGTGAGCGTTGATATGTAAACGAGCCATCTCCTCCGGTGTGGAAGCAGTGAACGGCGGTGTGCCGCTCAACATTTCATAGAGCACCACACCAAGAGAGTAGACATCCGAGGCCGGAGAGGGAGCTTCACCCTGTGCCTGCTCCGGAGAGAAGTATTGCGGCGAACCCCACACCACATCAGTTCGTTCACCAGGGACAATAGTGGCAAGGGCGCGCGCAATTCCAAAGTCTGTAACTTTGATGCGCTTATCAGGCGTGACAATGATATTGTGCGGCTTGACGTCACAGTGGACAAGGCCGGCGCGGTGGGCATAACCAATCCCGGCGCAGGCTTGAACGATTAATGGAATTGCCTCAGCCACCGTGAAACGGCCGCGCTGGCGCAGCAGGCTCTTCATGTCCTTACCCGGCACGTGCTCCATCACGATGAAGAGCTGGTCTTCATCCAATCCAAAATCATGGACAGTGACAATGTTGGGATGAGATAGGTTCGCTGCCGCACGGGCTTCCTGCCGGAAGCGGTCTTGAAAATCGGGGTTGCCGGAATAATCCTTGCGGAGGATCTTGATGGCAACATAGCGATCGAGCATGAGGTCACGTGCACGGAAAACGTCAGCCATCCCGCCTGAACCCAAGGATTCAAGCAGTTGGTAGCGATTGTTGAGAATCGTTCCCTCTTTCATCCGGGCGATTATATCATTGACCCGGCCCCTCCCTTCCCTCCCCAAAGGCGATAGCTGAAATATGCTTGTTCCTTGAAATTATGAATGTCGCCTTTGGGGAGGGTGACCGAAGGTCGGGTGCGGCAAGGGCCTCAGGTATAATCCCCCCATGCGCAAGGGACTTTTGCTTTACAACCCGGCGGCAGGGCGCTACCCGGTTGCACGCTTTGTACGAAGCATCCTTCGTCCCCTTAAAGCCGCAGACTGGCAAATGGATGTCGCTGAGACGTTGAGCGGCACCCATGGCCGTCAGGCCGCATACCAGGCTTCCTGCGAAGGCTACGATGCAGTCTTCGCCATTGGCGGCGATGGCACCGTGGGACAGGTTGCCAGCGGCCTGATGGAGACGGAAACCGCCTTAGCCGTTTTGCCCGCGGGTTCGACCAATGTCTGGGCCATTGAGCAGGGACAAACACCCTTTTCATGGTGGAAGTGGTGGTCCCTGCGCGATAATGCCAGGCTGCTGGCAGAAGTTCCCCCGCAGCGCGTGGATGTGGGCCAGTGCAACGACCGTCCGTTTTTGTTATGGGGCGGCATCGGCCTCGACGCGCAAACGATCCACCGCCTCGAGCCTCGACCGCGGCTTGCAAAGTACTTGTCTGTGCCCCATTATTTTGCCACCACTGTCTGGGAAGCGGCCTTCTGGCACGGTATGGACTTGCGGGTATGGGCTGACGAGAAGGAAGTGGAAGGCCATTATCTCCTGGCGGTTGCTACCAACATTCGGCATTATGTCGGCGGCATGGCCGTGATTTCGCCGGACGCTTTCCTCGATGATGGCGAAATGGATCTCTGGCTCCTCAGTGGGAACAATCTGGCCGATGCCTTACGTCACTTCTTTGATATGGTCGCTGGCCGTCATCTCACTTCGGACCAAGCACGCTGTCTGCGTTTTCATTCGGCCCGCATCGAATCTAATGCCCCATTTTCCATTCAGGTGGATGGAGAACCCATGCTCGGCGGGCAAGAGGCCACGCTTAAGATCAAGCATCGTGCCCTGAAAGTACTGATGCCGGAAGATGCCTACCATTTGTTGAAGACACCAAACGCTGGATAAACATGGATTTTCGCTCCTATTTAAACCGCTGGGTGATTCTCGGGTCATTGGGAATCGCGGCCTGTCTGCTGATCAGCACCCTTGTCATCATCGGCTGGACAAATCCCCGCATCTCGCCGAACGTTGGGTTTGCTCCCGCTGATTTGACCATGATCCCCGCCCCAACTCATACCCCACTCGTTACAGCCGTACCGACCAATGATCCCCTGCTTGCTACGCCAACGGTCGCGGCCGGGACAATTGGCATTGGCGGCTACGTACAGATCAGTGGGACCGAAGGCGAGGGATTACGCATCCGTTCCGCGGCTGGCTTGAACACTGAAACGGTCTTCCGCGGCGAAGAAGCCGAAGTCTTTGTTGTGCGCGATGGACCGCAGGAAGCGGATGGGCATATCTGGTGGTATGTGGTCGCGCCTTACGATGAAACACGCGCAGGCTGGGCCGCAGCAGATTTTCTCGCGGTCGTGCCTGGACCGTAAATAACCCTCACCCTGCCCTCTTCCTAGAAGGGAGAGGGGGAAAGTGGAATATGAACGAAAAACCAACCGGAGTCACAGCCAATAAAAGCAATCGCGAATTTACTATCAGCTGGGAGGATGGACACGTCAGCGTTTACCCCTTTGGATTATTGCGCGCTGCCTGTCCGTGCGCGTCCTGCCGTGGAGGCCACGAAAACATGCGGTCCGAGCCGGACGCGGACGTGTTCTCAAAGCAGATGGAAGATTCCCCATCCACGCGTATCAATAATGTCGTGGCTGTCGGCTCGTACGCGCTTTCCATTGTTTGGGAAGATGGGCATGACTACGGCATCTACAACTGGCATTATTTACGTGCGCTCTGTCCATGCCCGGAGTGCCGGGCAGGAAAGTAAATAAGCTGCACATATAAAACGTTCCGAAGGTTTGCCCGCGCGGGCGCGCATGCACCAGTGAAACCTTTGGAACGTTTTTGCATCCGTTATTTTTGCGTCACAAACAAACGCAGCAGCAAGGCAAGGATAATCAGCCAGACACTGCCAGTCCAGTTTGTGAAAGCGACCAATGCTGCCAGGGCCGAAAGGACTGCACAAAAGATATACCAGTACAGTTTGCTCGTCCTCCAGCGTTGATAGGAATCATAAGCCAGCAAGACTCCCAGAACAATCAATACAATTGAGACAAGAATATCAAAAAGATTGGACACAGGGAAATCTCCTTTAAATGAATAACGAGGCGCTACTCTGATCGTGCGCCGCGTAGATAAATCAACTGTGATTTCCGGCCGCTATGGTGTCGGCGTTCGAGTTGGGGTGACCTTCTTCGTCGGGGTTGCGGTTCCTGAGGTCCCGGCCTTGGGCGTATTCGTGGGGGTGACAATGCTCCGTAAGTGAAGTTCGGCATCTGCGCGCATTTGTTCGGTCATCACCTTCGGGTCCATGGCAAGCAGCGCCTGCCACTCCTTGATGGCGTCTTTGGCCTCATCACGCTTTTCCTGGATCAACGCCTTCCAATAATGCGCCAGTGCGACCTGTTCATCTGTCTTTGCCAAAGAGCGACAGGCTTCCACTTTCTGGAAGGCGCTGCCGAATTTTTCCTGTAAATAATATGCGCGTACCAAAGCCAGATTGATCTCGAAGGAGGAGTCATCCACCTCGTACGCCTTTTCCAGGTCAGGGACAGCATCATTGGCATTGCCCAATTCGAGATAAGATAATCCACGATAAAGACTGTATCGTTTTAATCCAGTCGGGTTGAGACTAAACGCCTGATTCAAGCTTTCGATGGCATTTTGATAGTCCCCTAACTCGTAATAAGATTGCCCCAACAATGCGTACGCGTGACTATCTTCGGTTTCATAAGGAATATAAGTTTCGAGTGCGCCAATGGCATTCTGCCACTGACCCGCTTCAACGTAGAGTTCGCCCAACAGAAGGAGCGCCGGGAGAGAAGTTTCGTCCAGTTCCCTGGCTTTTTGGGCGGCTTTCAAAGCCTGCTCAGTATCATCGATTGCCTGGTAGGCAGCCGCGTAGGTCAGATAAACATCCGGTGAACCGGGCATCCGCTGCTCAGCACGGTCCAGGTCTACCAGGGCAGCCTCGGGATTCGTGTGCAAAAGATAATAGCGAGCACGTTCAAGGTAGATCTCGCCAAAGTTGGGATCAAGCTTGACAGCCATGCTGAATAATTGTTCAACGTTCGTGCCGGGATCCTGCATCAGGCGCGCACGCGCAAGGCCGAGGTAAGCTGCACCGAAGCCATCGTTGATTTCGAGGGCGTGGTTGTAATTGAACAGGGCATCCTTGGCATCGCCTTTGAAACGATAGCCTTCACCTATCATGTAGAACACATCAGCGGCTTCAGGCTCGAGAGTGGCGATCAACTGCATGCTAGAAATGAATCCATCCCAATCCCCTTTTTCATAGGCAACCCTGGCAGCGCGATACTGATCGTAAGACTGAGGCGCACGCGGTGTATTGACGTACAACGGGGTCGGCGTGTAAGTGGCCGGAAGCAGCATCCACAACGGCGTAGGACCGGTGAAAGTCTGCGTAGCTGGCGCTGTCGCACCAAAGAGCGTAGGCGTCGATGTGAACGTGGGCGAAGGCCCAGGCGTGACGGTAAGTGTTGGAGCAGCCGCATTTCGCCCTGGCAGCAACAGCCCAAAGACTGCCCCGCCGACCAGAGCCAGGCCCAATAACACCACACCGACAAGGCGCAGGAGAGGACTTCCGGCGACGGCTTTCACACCTTTCGGCTTGGGGACCTCATGAGCCAGTAGAAGCTTTTCCTCCCATGCCCGCGGACGGTTCAGCGGAAAAGGCTGGACGTTTTCATCTGGCGGCAAAGCACCAAGCAGGATCAAACCCCTCTTCGCGGTAGCATTTTCAGGGTCCAGTTTGAGCGCGGTTTGCAGGCAGTAAGTGCGCTCCTTGACGGAGTCCACTGCGGCGCTCATCCATACCCAGTAGGTCGCATTCGTCTGCTCGGTTTTCAGCAGAAGAGTGAGTCGCTCTTTGGCCTTCGCTTTATCACCGCGTCGCAAAGCGTCCACGGCTTCCTGGAACATTGTGTCTTCAGCCATGGAGTTATTTTACTTTATTCGCAGAATTCCTCCACCTGATAAATTTGTATGGTGAGATGCTTGTGGCGCCACAACGCCGGCTCGGCCCCCATTTTATAGCAAAGATGATCGAGGAAATCGACAGGGTCAGGAATTTTCTCCCAGACCTGAGGCAGAAAAGTCGCCCGCCTGAAACCATCTCGCAGGATGACTCCATCAATGTGGGGACGCAGTTTTCCCGGAAGTTCGTCCGCTGAGGAATACTCCAAATCAACCGGTGCGGTCAGTCGCGAGACCTCGATCTTGATCCCGTTTAATTCGCCGACCTGCACGGGTGGGAAGCGTGGATCCTGCAACGCCGCCGCGGCAGCGTGTTCGCGGACGTCTAGTACAAGCGGCTGATAAGCTTCGATCGCACCGATACAGCCGCGCAATTCATCTTTGATGGTCAGGGTGACGAAAGATGCGCCGTGTGCACGTAAGCGCGGCGAAACGGAATGCATATCCAGGTCTGGCAGCTTCTCCCCCTTTACCGCGTATTCCATGGATTCGCGCGCCAGGATGAGCAGAAGATGTTTCTCGGCCTGGGAGAGATGATCATTTTCCATATGGCCCTGCCCGTTTGATATAAACTTTCTTACTTGTCTGGCTGGGATTTCAGCTCAAAGACAAATCCCTGCAGCTCTACCTTCGGCTGCCACGGCCCATAAGAAATGGCACGCACTCTTCTGGCAATTTCTTCTTTCGGCATGTCGAGGGTAATCTCAAAAAGCTGGTTGAACTCAACTCTACTGAATGGCTTCCTGGTCCATTTTTCTTCAGAGACTGGAAGCTCCTTGCCTTCAAGGATCAGGCTCATGATCTCATAGAACAACACGATTTGATAGGCATAAGTCCTGGCAAGCAAGCTGGCAACATCATCGGTAGGAAACATCGGGAAGCGCTTGACAGCGATGATCGGTCCTGTATCCACACGCGGTGCCATGTGATGACAGGTCACGCCGTATTCTTTTGCATCTTCATATAAGGCAAAGTTATTACAGCCAATGCCGGGATATTCGGGTGAGGCCGGGTGAAAATTAAATGAGGCTACTCTCGCGCTCCTCAAAAGATAATCCGGCACGACCCAGCGAGATAGATAGCTAATCACATAATCCCCTTGCCAAGATTTCAATTCCTCCGGAAGCTTATCTCCCCATTTCCCTAATTGCGCCGTAACATCCGCAAAATTGTGCCGGCAAAACTCAAGTGCGGCTGCAACGTATGGGTCATCCTGTTTGCCGAGAAAGAGAAGCGCACAATTTTTCTTGTTCATACTTGACCAAGATCAATGCTCAGAGAGTCGCCAGTATTTGCGGTTGTGATATATCAGCGGCATCCCTTCCTCCGTGCCGCGTGCGGCAACCACTTCCCCGACGAAAAGCGTGTTCATGCCGGCATCATAAGAATGGACAACGCGGCAGTCGAGCCAGGCCAGTCCGCCTTTGATCAACGGTGAGCCGGTCACCAGCGTATCGCTTTCCACGCGGGCGAGACGGTTCTCGTTTTCATCTGTACGACCTGCAAACAACTCAGAAATCTGGGTCTGTTCCTCAGATAAGATTGTCAGACCAAAGCCGCCAGATTTCTTAATCAATTCACCGGTGCGGCTGGTCGTATGCAACGATATTGAAACAAGTGCAGGTTCCAATGAAATAGATGTGAAAGAGCTAACAGTCATACCGTGTTGAATGCCATCGTGGGCCGCCGTGACAATAGTCACGCCAGTGGTCCACGCGCGCATGGCCGCACGCAATTGTTCGGGGGTAAGTGCCATAAGGAATGTTGTCTCCATTGTAAAGGTATCATACTTGCCGGGCATGGAGGCGTCAAGACGTCAAAAAAGGCTTGACACTGAACAGGTGTTCGGGTATCATTAATAGCACAAATGAGCGATTAATGCTCATCCATGCCAGCAACCTGGCAGGAGGCCCACATGATGATGGTTCGAAAGAGCAAAGGTCTGGGAGAGCGTCACCAGAAAATTATTGATTTCATCCAGGATTACCAGCGGAAGTCGAAGCATCCGCCATCAATCCGTGAGATCGGGGAAAGCTGTGGAATTTCCTCTACTTCAGTTGTGAATTATTACCTTGATCAGTTGGAAAAATCGGGCTACATCGAGCGGGACCGTAAGATTTCACGCGGGGTGCGCCTGACAGGCTCAACCCCGCTGGGTGATATGTTTCGCGTTCCCGTTCTAGGCCGCATCACGGCTGGTTTGCCAATCCCTGTCCCCACCGGTGCTGACTTCTCTCCCTTCACTGCAGAAGACTCGGTTGACATTGCCATGTCCATTATGCCGGCCAAGGAGAAGGGCAAGGATCTATTTGCCCTCCAGGTAGAAGGCGAATCAATGATCGATGCCATGATCAATGACGGCGATATTGTCATCATGAAGCCGGCTCAGGAAGCCAAGAATGGTGAAATGGTAGCAATCTGGCTGCCCGAGCGAAACGAGACCACGCTCAAGTACTTCTACAAGGAAAGAGACCGCTATCGCCTGCAACCCGCCAATCCCACCATGCAGCCGATCTATGTACCCAAGAACGATCCGCTTGAGATCAAAGGCAAAGTGGTGATGGTCATTCGCAAGGTCAACGGCTTTGCAGCGTAAAAGAATTCAAACACGGAAGAGACGGCTTAGCACCGTCTCTTTTTGATTCATATATGTAGTCCAAAGTTGGGAGATTTTGGACTACTGACGCAAAAGACGGCCCTTTGCAGAGCCGTCTTTTGATTCATTCCTTATTTGATCTTGATACGGGGCTTCTTTCCGCCACCCGCAGTGGCGCCCGTGGGAGTACTGGGCGTATTGCCTGTTGCAGGCAGTCGGATTCTGCCATCCTTGCGCTTCGTACTCTTTCCGATACCGCTAAAGCGACTACTGGCCCAGTTGATCGCAAATGGGACAATCAATAGTAGCGCCAGTGCAGCCAGTATCACTCCGAACAGTGACCATGAGCGACCTGTCACCTCAGGCAGTACTCCGCCCGGATTGTACTGTCCCTGGCCGGTCACTTGCCCGGCCGCCGTATTAAGGGAGACAGTAAGTCCGCGGTTGACTCCATCGTGCAAAGTAGAGGGGGAAACATAAGTGATGGCGTATTCACTCTGTAGGGCTTGACCATATTGCTGGTAGAAGGCGGTCAATGCGTTCAAGTCGGTGGCAAGACTGTAAATGCCACCGGTCTTTTCAGACAAAGTCTTTAGCTTGGCTTCATCGAGGCCGGTCTGATCTGTAAGGCCGGCTTCGCCAAAACCGACCGCAGAAATCGTGAGGCCGCTTTGGCCAATGCCCGCGACGACATCGTTCAGAGTGCTCTGGCTTTTGTTATCGAGGCCATCAGTCAGGACGATCACCGCCTTGCGGCCTTCCACACCTGCGAGAGTCTTTTCCGCCTCAACCAGGGCATTGTACATCGCGGTGTCACTGCCGGGCTTAAGGCTGTCAATGGCAGCATTCAGAGCGCCAATATCAGATGTGACGGGCTGTACGCTGTAGACCTGCGTATCGTAAGCCATCAGGCCGGCCTGGTCGCCGGGGCGCATCTGGCTGACATAAGTCTTCGCGGCCTGTTTCGCAGCATCCAGTTTGCCGTTCTTGTCCATGCTGCCGGAGATGTCGATCACCAGCATGGTCGTCACAGGGATGGGAGTCCCTGTACCATTGGCTGCTCCTCCACCACGGACATCTGTCGCTTTCATCGCCTGTCCATTCTCGGAGATCTGGATGGTGGCAGGGTCCACGCCGACCGGATTGCCGGCTGAGTCGGTTACCGAAACGTAGACAGTTACATTCGGGAACTTCGAGTTATCCACTTGTGTGATATGCACCTGCGTATCCGTTTGCGCGAACACTCTCAGCGGGGCAGCAAGCGTGATCAACGCGAGCAGGAACAGGGTCAGAAAGAAGCGATAGGTTTTGGTCTGCATGGTTACCTCTTCTCGTGATAAACCATTTCGGTATTGCCCATGCGGATCTTCTGTCCATTGGTCAGTTGGATCTGCTCGATCTTCTTTCCATTGATGTACGTGCCGGCGAGACTCATGTCCTTAAGGGAGAAAGCCAATCCGTTGCCGGACAGCATGGCGTGTTGTGGAGCAATATCGGGGTCAGGTAAGACGATCTCGGATTTCAGCGGGGAACTTCCAATGGCGATCGAAGGAAAGCCCTTGTGCATGAATTTATCCAGCATGAACTCAGTGCCTTTGAGCTTGCCGGAGGTGACTTCCAGCCAGGCGCGTGACAGAGCGACGGCAATGAGCGAGATGAACAGGCCTACCAGAGCACCCATTAACACCAGGCCAATGGCCTTACCGGTCACCACATCGGCTGCGAAGCGCACCCCGATCAACTCAAGGAGCAGGCCTCCCACAGCGCCGCCGATCAGGCCGCCAACGGCAGGTTTCCAAACTTCAGTGCGCCCCAGCATGCCCTCGGCCAGGCCAATCAGCAAACCAAACAGCGCCCAGCCCAGCGTACGGCCAATCTCACCTGCGCCAACTGCTTCGAACAAAAACTCACCTACCGTCAGACCAACTGCACCTGCCAGAATTCCAGCCAGCGCGCTGAACAATCCGGACTTGAGCGCCTGGAACCAGTTGCGGGTCAACAAGCCTTCGGCAATGCCGATAAACAGGCCAACGATCAACCCAACCAGCGCGCCGACGATGGCGACATTGATATAAAAGGCACCGGTGAACGACAGCCCGAGGTAATTGCTAAGCTGCCAGGCAAGCAGACCACCGATGGCGCCCAGGATGGCATAGTAGTAGGTACGCATATTTCTGCTCATAAATCAGCCTCCTGCTTAATCTTCCTCAGAACCCTGAAGGTTTTTCCATTCGACCATGCTTCTGCCCAGATTTCCGTTCAGCTCGTGGAAGCCGAAGTAACGGGTTGGGTCAAGCACACCATCGTCGCGGCGAATGAAGAATCCGGCTGTTGACCCATGCGGTTCAACCACTAAAGCCACCTGCCAGGGTTCGGGAAAGAAATTCTTGTGCAACCAGGTATCGTAATGTGAGAGAAAGATTCCCATGCGAGGGTGGGTGTGATACCAGCCGACGATCTTTTTTCCAGCATGGTTCTTCTCGAGTTCGTCATGAAAGGAAATTAACGTATCTTGCGTAAAGGTCAGGTATACGCTTCCCTGACGGGTATGGCGGGCCGGCAACATATGTTGCACCACCACGAACTGCTCGTCTGTATCACGGTCTACACACCACAGGCCAAGGAGAGCGCCCCCCACTTCATCATCCAATTCGCCTTTGGAATGAAGGTTGATGCGACAATAGGCTGACTGGGAGAGAAAGACCTTTACAAGAGGCTGGGCACCTTTGAACTCATGCGGCGACTCCCAACGTTTCGAACGCGCCAGAGGCAGACAGGCCTTCTTAGGATTTACAGTGGCCGCTGAAGACATGCGAATAGCAATGCTCGCCATGAGACTCCCAATCATCCAGGTGGATTTGTCGGGCCGCCATGACGGTCATGACGGCCCGACAATGACAACTACCCCGCAGTAACGTCCGCGGTCATCATGAGGCGGTCATTCTGAGGGATGCCCGCTGCAGAGAGAGTCTCATCCTCTTTCAGTTCGCGGCCCAGCGCCTTGCTGTCCAGCCGGTAGGACATGGGACGACCGTCAGGCCCGGTGGTGGGCAGTTCCAGAGAGGTCGTCAATTCCGGAAGCAGATCTTTCACAACGACATCATCAGGGACCTCAGCATTGCGACTGCCTCCCGAGGGAAGCACCAGGGTAACAGGAATATCAGGCATGTTTATCTCCTTTTTTTCTAGTTGGTTCTCGAACAGATAACGAAACGTACGCGCGCGTATTTGCCTATTTCAATCGAATGAAAGGTTTTTTCTTTGGTTCGACCGGCTTAACCTTCACTCGTTCAGGCCGTAGTAATTCACGATGGTCCACGGGGAAATCATTGGGATGTTTCTTGCGGTACTCACGGGACCATCGGGCTGCTTCCGCGTCCCACGGAAACGGAGGCTTCGTGGGATCATCGTGGAAGTTCTTCCATTGCACCATTTCGCCAAGCATGATAATCAGGCGGTCCAGAGAGCGGCTCGCCGTCCACCAGGCTGCATCAATACAGACGCTGCCGTTCAAATGGTTGATATTGGGATGCCAGATCGGCGTCAGCCACTTCATGCCCGGCCAGCGCTGCGGATACTGGTTATGCAGGTAAATTTCCACCTGATGAAGATCAGAATATTGCGGCTTGCCTGAGCGATCCACATTGGCAATGCTTTTGCACTTGAATGTAACGATGTACCTTTCGGGCGGCACACCAGGCCGTGCCCCCACTGGCTTGATGGAGATCAAGTCGCTGCGGGCGTCGAGCTCCTGGATCAAATCATAATCTGCCTTCAGGCGTCTCATGCGCGGACTGCCGCCGACCGACACGATACCGCCTGCGGTAATATCGGCAGTAAGCATGAGGCGGTCACTTTCTGGAATCCCTGCATCCGCCAGCGTTTCATTCTCTTTGAGTTCTCTTCCAAGCGCTTTGCTGTCGAGGCGATAGCCCATCGGCCTTCCATCCGGACCTACAGTAGGAAGTTCCAGCAGAGATGTCAATTCCGGCATCAGCTCCCGGATTACAACATCATCCGGCACTTCGGCGGAACGGGCCCCGCCACTGGGGAGAACGATCGTCACATTCATATCAGGCATAAGAAATTCCTCCGTTCATAAATTCAGAGAATTCAAATGAGGGATCTGACACATGCCAGTCACATTCCAACAATCTGCATGGTGCAGAGTATGGCAAATCTCGCACTCTTTCACACCGCGTGGGTCATTGCGTCTGACCTCTTCCAGGCAGTAGGGACAGCGGTGCTCTTCATAGACGGATAATTGCAATTCGGGTTTGCGGGCAGCCTTCCTGCGGCGTGAACGAGCAGGCTTGATGGGACGTGCCACCACGACGCGCTCCTGGGCAGTTGCAGCAGCCCTGCCGTTTGCCCGCGTCTTTCTGACTTTTAGACGACCGTTCCGGCTGGAGGATGAACGCGAAGAGGATGTCCAACTCGTTGGAAGATGAAAACGCGGCAGTTTGGGTGCATCAGTCCGCGTGCGTCTCTGGCGACCGGAGGATGCATGGGCCGGCTCAGGCAATTCAACTTCAGCATCTTCGACATGCGTGCTGGGTCGCCGCCAGGCGGTCAATCCCAACAGGACAACAGCCAGCCCTGCAACGGATTGGATGATGTCAAGTGATTCAATCCTTGTTTGCCATGACTCGATCGGTCCGATCCCAATTCCCCATTTGGTCAGGAATCCCAACCCATACAGTCCCAGCGCCAGGGCAAAAAATGCACCCAGGAAACGGATCAGCCAATGACGGTCGTAAAACGTCAGCCGGGAACCCAATCCTGCCGCCAGTGCGATGGCAAGATCCGCGAATATCATCATCAGCGTCTGAGAGATGCGGGTCTGATAATGATAAAGAACGCTCATCCAGAAGACGATCCCTACGGTGAATGCCAGCAACAAGATCAATCGGCGCAGAAAGCCGGGGGATCGGGTTGATGATTGGACGGAATTGCTCATTTCCAGGGATTGGGTCGTCATCTTATCACTTCAGGCATAATTAGTCGTGCAGTTTCACGCGGCCACGCGGGCGGATGACAAGCGGTGCATCCTTCAAGTCTTTCAATTGCACTTTGCCTTTGAGGTGAATACGCGGCTTCGTATTTAGCTTCACGCTCGATTCAAAATGACGGAAGTGCAGGGTATCTTCCAGGTCAGCGGTTAATTCGTAGAAACGATACTCTACACCGTTATGGGCACGGACGATTTGCAGTGGCGGCACACCCACACTCGATAGCGTCCGGTGCAGGAAGTTTTCTTCACCGGTAATAATATGGGTCATGGATGCTTCGCGCAGCACGCCGCATGTTGGGCAATTGCCGGCGTCCAGAGTCACTTCACTGAGTGGGCGCAGGACTTCCTCGACCGTGTGGCAGTTCGGGCACTCCAGCTTCGTCACCAGTTCCTGATCCAGCTCGATCACCGCGTTCAGCCCGAGGTCCGCACAGGCGATGCGCAGAAGGTCATCAAGAGTTGTCCGCTCGGCGCGAGCCGGCAGTTCGGTGATGTCTCCGTAAGTCCAGTGTGATTCGCAATCCTCACGCGGCGAGTAGGCCGTCGTGTGCATATCATTGACCATTCCGTTGAAGTGGGTCACATGTCCGGCTTTCACCGGCATTCCATTGATCAACTTCAAAGCCTCCTGGGATTGCATCGCACCGATGATCGAAGCAATTGTCGGCGTGGTTGGCACTTTGCCAAGCAGAATGTTCTGGCGCGCCAGCAGCGGGCAGGAATACCTCAGCGAAAGATCCTTCAGGGCCTGTTCCGTCAGCGTACATTCATAACAGGCGCCCTGCCCCGGCACGAACACGCGCACCAGCCCAAGCAATTCCTGGATCGCGCCGTCCACCCATGGCTTGTTCATCCAGTAGCAGTAGCGGTTGACAGCCAGTCTTGCTTCACGGTTATCGAGGCATCCGATCACCACATCCATGCGGCGGATGATGCCCAGCCCAATCTTTGTCGTCACATCTCCATTCAAGTATTGGACGTGAATATCCGGGTTCACCGCTTTTGCGCGCGCCGCCGCGATCTCCGCCTTGCTGCGGTTGTTATCAGACTCGCGGAACAGCACAGAGCGGCTCAGGTTGGCCGCCTCGATCTTGTCAAAATCAACAATAAAGATATTCCCAATGCCCATCAGTGCGAGGTTCTTGATCACCTCATTGCCCAGCGCACCTGCACCGATCACCATCACCTTGGCATTCTGGACCTTCTCGCGGTCCCACCACGAGATGAATTCAAATGTGCCAAGACGGTCCTTGCTCAGGTTGGGAATATGAATGGGCTTTTCCATTACAGGCAGGCGGACTGGACCTGTCGGAGGCTCGTTTCGCGCGAGACGTTCAGTCTGCTGCGTCGGCCCGGCCATTTCCTTCGCCTGAGTCAGATTGGACTGATTGACCTGCCGGGCAAACCAGCCTACATTTTTGCGCGACTCGATCAACCCATTCTTCTCGAGCATTTTAAGGGCCTCGCGCAATGTCGCCCGACTAATGCCGAATTTGGTGATCAGCTCCCGCTCCGGCGGCAACTGCGTCCCGGGAGTAAGATCACCGTCCAGAATAGAGGCGGTCAATTTGCCTGCGACCGCTTCAGCCAACGTTTTGTGAGCAATAGGTTCAATTTTCATCTGAAATCCTGTGGTATGGTGGTCAGACCAGTTGCGATGATTATAGAGAATCCCGGGGCAAGAGTCAACCGGGGAAAATAGGATATCGGTACTCCCCTTACCAAAATGCAAAGACGGCCCTTTCGGACCGTCTTTTTTACCGCCTGCAAGGCTTCAGAAGTCTTCCGGTGCGCTTTCTACACGCACCCAAATCGGCTTCTGAGATTTATTGTTCTTGAATTACTCGACGACAATGTTCGCGCCAGCTTCTTCGAGCTTCTTCTTGGCATCCATGGCGGCATCCTTGCCCACCGCGGAAAGCACCTTGCCGCCGGCGGTTTCGGCCAATGTCTTGGCTTCGCCGAGGCCCAGGCTTGTGAGCTGACGGATGACTTTGATCACGTCAATCTTCTTCGCACCGGGATCCTTGATCACGACATCGAATTCAGTCTTCTCTTCGACGGGTTCAGCCGCGACAGCGGGGCCAGCTGCAGCCGCCATAGCGACAGGAGCGGCGGCGGAAACGCCCCACTTCTCTTCGAGTTTCTTCACGAGTTCAGCCGCCTCCAGGACGGACAGGGTGGAAAGTTCTTCCACGATTTTATCGAGCTCAGGCATTGTTTAGTACTCCTAACTTTCTTTAGAAAGATATTTTTGAATTATGTTCGGACGACTCTATGTAGTCGCCCGAAGGAATATTAAGCCGTAGCAGAAGCTTTCTCAGAGAAAGCTTTGACGACAGCGGCCAAACCACGCGCGGGTTCGGCAATCGTGCGGACAAGTTTGCTGGCAGGAGCCTGCAAAACGCCGAGCAACTGGGCACGCATAACGGGCAGCGGCGGCATATCAGCCAGCGACTTCACTTGAGCGGCATTCAAAGTTCTTCCGCTCATGACCCCGCCCTTCACCTTGACGAACTCATTGCCTTTTGTTGCATCGGTCAATGCTTTCGCGACGGCAGCGGGATCAGTGAACGCGAATGAAACAGCGGTGCTTTTCACGAGGTATTCCTCGGGAAGCGCCACGCCATTATCTTTGAAGGCGCGGCGGACCAGCGTGTTCTTTACAACGTGGAATTCACCACCAGCCTCACGGATCTTGCCGCGAATACCATCCATCATCTTCATGGTAGCACCGGTATATTCCACGAGGATCACGGCCTCGCTGCGATTAAGCCAGTCCTTGTACAAAGACAGGACTTCTTCCTTGCGTTCCTTGGAAATTGCCAAAGGGACTTCACCTCCTTTCAATCAAAAAGTCTTTGCCACTTTTACAGGCAAAGACTTTTCGCAAGTCCCCTTTAGAGGGAAGTCAGCACACGCGTGCTGAGAAATTGCTAGCAGTCCTCACCTGAGCAGGATATTAAGTCCCTTTTGAGGGGGACACCCGCCTTCATCGGCGAAGTGGCTTATGTAGATAACGAGTATTATACTACTCGGTCACCTCAAGACCCTGGGCCTCATTCGGATCAACTTTGATTCCAGGGCCCATGGTTGTGGTTACTGTAATGTGTTTGATGTAGCCGCCTTTTGCTCCAGCAGGGCGAGCTTTCTGAATGGCATGCATCAAAGCAGCGAAATTATCATATAGTTTATCAGCCGTAAAAGAAGCCTTGCCAATCGAAACGTGAATGTTAGCGGTCTTGTCGAGACGGAACTCAACGCGGCCAGCTTTCGCCTCGCGGATCGCGCGCTCGATATCCTGTGCCGGGACGACAGTCCCAGCCTTCGGGTTCGGCATTAAACCACGCGGACCAAGCACGCGTCCCAGGCGACCGACCCTGCCCATCGCATCCGGCGTAGCAATTGCCACGTCGAAGTCCAACATACCGCCTTCGATCTTCTTCAGGGTCTCATCATCATCTGCAACGAGATCAGCGCCGGCCGCACGAGCCGCCGCTGCGCCTTCGCCCTGAGCAAAGACCAGCACGCGCACAGTCTTGCCCAGACCGTGCGGGAGCACAACCACATCGCGCACTTGCTGATCCGCCTGACGCGGATCCAGGGCAGTGCGCAGATGAACCTCAACCGTTCCGTCAAACTTGGTGATATTGGTTTCCTTCGCGAGCGCGACTGCTTCCTTCGAAGAATAGATTTTGTCTATATCAACTTTTGCAAGCGCTGCGTTGTATTTCTTACCGTGTTTAGCCATTTTTACCTCCGTGGTGCAAGCGGGTCATAGCTGGTTGAGTAGGTCAGGCGTTATTCCCGACCGTATCAAAACCAAAGTGACCCTCCCACAATATTAATCGGTCACCGTGATGCCCATTGAACGGGCGGTGCCTTCGACTTGTTTCATCGCGCCCTCGAGATCGATCGCGTTGAGGTCTTTCATCTTCAACTCCGCGATCTCCCTTACCTGCTGGCGTGTCACCTTACCAACCTTGTCCTTGTTCGGAACGCCGGAACCCTTTTCTACTTTCGCAGCCTTGCGCAGCAAAACGGCCGCAGGCGGGGTCTTCAACACAAACGTGAACGAACCGTCGGTGTACACCGTGATCTCGGCAGGGAGCACTTCGCCCGGGCGATTCGACGTGCGGGCATTATATTCCTTGCAGAACGCCATGATGTTGATGCCATGACCGGCCAGTGCAGGGCCGATCGGGGGTGCAGGATTGGCTTTTCCAGCCTCAATCTGCAGACGAACAATTGCTTTGAACTTCTTTGCCATTTTTACTCCTTTGCCTGCACCTGTGACACAGGAACAGGTGTGGTTTTAACGGGTCATTAGGGTGACCCTCCCACCGCATCAGGCCGGACTTTCGGCCTGCTACCGTTTCATTAGTTTTATTACGCCTTTTCCACCTGCAGGAAATCCAACTCCACAGGCGTTTCGCGGCCAAAGAACGAAACCATCACACGGACCTTGGTGCGCTCCATGTCAATCTCGGAAACCACGCCGCGGAAATCATTGAACGGACCATCCACAATGCGGACACGCTCACCCACTTTGAACGTGACTTTGACCGTGGGTGCCTCGGCTTCCATGCGCTTGACGATCTGGGAGACTTCCTCGGGACGCAATGGGGTCGGCGTATTCCCCATGCCGACGAAGCCGGTCACACCCGGGGTATTGCGCACTACATACCAGGACTCTTCACTGATCAGCATATTGACCAGTACATAGCCCGGGAAGATATGGCGTTCCACCGTGCGGCGCTTCCCATCTTTGACTTCGATCTCTTCCTGTGTGGGAATGACAACATCAAAGATCTTGTCTTTCATGCCCATCGTCTCAATGCGCTGCTCGAGATTATGCCGCACCTTGTTCTCGTAGCCCGAGTAACAATGGATCACATACCAGGCCGGACCTTCTACAGGCGCTTCAACGGGAGGCAGATCAGCAGGGATCTTCTCTACGGGCGCGGCAGGCTTGGGGTCCGAGGATGCTGCGATCTCCGCAGGAGTGGGTTGCTCCTCGGCCTGTTCGTTCATCGCTTCCTCTTCGAATTGTTCTTGCGGTTCCTGCGCGTCCATTACATCTCCAGATCAGCTCATTAGATATTGAGCACCAAACTTAGCAATCCGTGAGCAAGCGCATCAATGCTTGCCAGGAAGATTCCGACCACCACCATCACGAGCAGCACAAGACCGGTCAGGCGCAAGGCTTCGGGCCGTGTCGGCCAGGTCACTTTCTTCAGCTCGCCAGTTGTCTCCCGAAAGTAGCGCTGGATGGCGTTTTCGCTTCTTCGGCTTTTCTTATCCTTCTCAGCCAAGATGTTTCTCCTACTTCATTTTACGGCCAAAACGCCGCCAGTGAGATAAGCGGCGTTGCCTCAGGCAGGCCAGGCAGGAATCGAACCCACAACCGCTCGTTTTGGAGACGAGTGCTCTACCAATTGAGCTACTGGCCTAGGAAGGTTTCAGGTTTTCAGTATCAGGCTTCAGCTTTTGACCTGATGCCTGACACTGAGAGCCTGGCACCTTTTGTTACTTCGTCTCGCGATGCAGTGTATGTTTCTTGCAGCGCGGGCAGTATTTGTTAAACTCCAACCGGTTCGGATCGTTGCGGCGATTCTTCTCGGTGGTGTAATTCCGCTCTTTGCAGTCACTGCATTGAAGCGTGATGACCGGGCGGACATCTTTCTTCTTGGAAGCCATTCTAACGTACCAACTTTCTTCTTTATGTTATCTGTGTCACCCTGAGCGTCAGCGAAGGGTCTCTTACATACAACACAGGAGATTCTTCGCTGCGCTCACATCGTCCCGACACCGTACCCCGTTCGGGCCGACAGCCTACGGGGCGACACCTGCCCCGAACCGCAGGTGCGGGGAACGGCCTGCGCTCGGTGCGTGTCCTTCGGGAGAATGACATGCACTAATTTTATTCCAAAATCTTGGTGACGACGCCGGCACCGACGGTCAGGCCACCTTCACGGATGGCGAACTTCGAGCCTTGCTCCAACGCCACCGGCACAATCAACTGCACCGTCAAATTGACATCATCCCCAGGCATCACCATCTCCACCCCTTCCGGCAGGGTGATGTCACCCGTCACATCCATCGTGCGAATGTAGAACTGCGGCCGATAGCCCGTGAAGAACGCCTTGTGCCGCCCGCCCTCTTCCTTCTTCAGCACATACACCTGCGCCAGAAACTTCTTGTGCGGCGTGATCGAACCCGGCTTGGCGATCACCTGCCCCCGCTCCACATCCTCCCGCTCGATGCCGCGCAAGAGCAAGCCAACATTGTCGCCAGCCATGCCTTCATCC
>JAKOVF010000116.1 GCA_029782225.1 Chloroflexota bacterium
TGACGCGGGCGCTCGTGGCGTCACGGCGTTACGCTGCCGACTTCTTCAACGTTGCACCTCAATTCGAGGCGATCCAGCGCGAGGGAAAACCATTCGGCAACGGCGAGGACATCATCTTCAGCTACACCGTGATGCGTTACACCGGCCGCCTAAATCGTGTACATCGCTTGCCCGTCACCGAGCTTCCAGCCCCGCATTCGACCCACGGCCGCAACTGGTCCGCACATCTCGCCCACCGCAGCCGCCTGATGCGGGCCTGCGAAGCCTGGCTCAAAGGAGAATCGCCAAATGAAGATCGCTGCGACGTAATCAGATGAAGGAGGAATGCGAAATGACCAATGAACAGTACGCCGTCTTAACTGACGAACTTCGCAACGATCCGCTTGGTCGCGGCTATGCCAACATGACCGACGACGAGGTGGCAGCGTGGACCAAGCGATACGAAGAAGCGGATTTCACCTACATGTTCATGTGATGGAAGATGAGGAGGAGGATTTGTCACCATGACTTCAGACCCACGTCTACTCGCTTGCGTTCAACGTGTTCGTGTTCGGTGTGAGCTGTTCCTGGGTTTGTTGACTCAAATTCAGGATGACTTGGCTGCCATGAACCAGGTGGGTGATCCGCCTGAGGGCATGGTCATCGATTCCAGTGGTTTGTTCCCCTTTGACTCCGTGGATTGGCAGAGGATTAAGCTGCTCTTTCAGGGATTGCTTGCCATGGGTCAGGACCCAACTGCCCAGGCTGTACTGAATGCGGCCAAGGTCAGACCGCTGGATTATATCCTCAAAACCATGCCAGATAGGTTCTACAGCTCAACTTACACGGGCAATGATCCATACGTCACAATTCTGTACACACGTATTCGACCCAGAGCTCTTGTCATTCGTGCGCTCAGGTATGTGCTCAATGACGACAAGCGGGTCATTGGGCGCGTTTTGAGTCTGCCCGAAATTGCTGCTCTTTCGGATTCTGAGCTCGTCAACGAAAACCGTAGTGACGTGCCGCCATTGACTGTGGGGATCGTGCGTGGTTACTACGGTATCATTTCTCAGATCATCGGTGGTCCTGTGGATTCAGAAGACATCGCGCAGAGCATTGACGATGCATGTGCTGGTGAAGAGTTAACCTTGGGGTGAGGTGAACGATGGCACTAGTCGGCTATCTTGATTGGGAAGTTCGAACGACTGGGCATGATTTGAATTGCTCGGGGTTCAATCCAACCAGGGACACCACCAACGGTGTTGACTACACCCAGCAGGACAACGCTGAAATTACGTCGTTG